>JAIWEZ010000051.1:0-11110 GCA_048631945.1 Gammaproteobacteria bacterium
GCCCGTGAGGGGGTATAGGTAAAGACGATTTCATCGGCTTCGCCGTAGAGTGGCCACAAATAACCCTGACGCATCCTGCCTTTGGCTTTTCTCCCCGCTTTGATCGGGGTTTCATCCATCGCCAGCACCCGGCTTTGCAGGAGATGCTCGAACTGGGCATCAAAGATTGGATCCAGTAGAGCAATTGCCCGGCTCGACAGGTTCGTTAACGTGGGGCGGGCGATCTCAATGCCGCACTGGCGTAATCGCTGATGCCTTTTCCTGGACCGAATCAAAGTCGACATCGCCTGCAAGGATACCCTTGCCTTCAGGAGTTTTGCCGATACGATTGACACCCACGTCAATCACAACGACGCCTTCTTTGACCATGTCGGCCGTAATTGTCTTAGGATGACCAACTGCCACGACCAGGATGTCTGCCGTTTTGGTATAGGCTGCCAAATCTTTCGTCCCTGTGTGACAAAGGGTGACCGTGGCGTTTCCTCCCGGAGATGGCTGTAACATGAGGTTTACCATGGGTTTACCCACGATGTTGCTTCTTCCGACCACCACCACATGTTTGCCATCCGTGGTAACGCCCGAGCGCCTCAGCAGTTCCATGATACCATGGGGCGTGCAAGGAAGAAAGCGGCCAGTGCCGATCATGAGTTTGCCTACATTGACCGGATGGAAACAGTCCACATCCTTGTCAGGATCGATTGCATAAATTACATGCTCGGCATTAATATGCTTGGGCAAAGGCAGTTGTACCAAAATGCCGTGGATCTTTGGATCATTGTTAAACTTCTTCACCAGGTCCAGTAACTCCGCTTCAGAAGTGTCATCAGGGATGTCGGTCCTCTCGGAATAGATGCCAAGGTTGTTACAGGCCTTTTCCTTTTGTCCCACATATACCTTTGAACCGGGATCGTCACCCACCAGGATGGTAGCCAGCCCTGGTGTTATACCGTGTTTTTCTTTAAGTTCTTCAACTTCTTTGGAAATTTCTTCGCGGATTTGCTTAGAAATCTCTCCTCCTTTAATCAGCTTTGCTGCCATGATAGATCCTCCTTTTTCTATAATTGGAGTACTGGAGTGATGGAGTACTGGGCAATAACCACTGACTACTGACCAATGACTACTCCCCCAAAAAAGCCCTCACCTGTGAATCAATCTGTGCATCAGTGAAACCGCTGATGCCGATAGCGTGCCGGTAGCAGGTTGCTGCACACACGCCGCAACCCTTACAGGCCACATCGATCACCTGGGCCTTACGGCCGTTTTCTGTTTCCACCACCTTTATGGCTTGAAAAGGACATAGTTCGGCACACAGACTGCACCCCCGACATAGATCTTCGTCTACCTGGGCAATGACGCCCTGGGTAACAATAGTGTCCCGAGAAAGAAGTGCTCCCGCCTTGGCTGCTGCTGCCTGGGCCTGAGCAATGCTCTCCTCAATCGGCTTGGGATAATGGGCGAGCCCGGCCAAGTAAATGCCGTCGGTGGCAAAGTCTACAGGCCTCAGCTTAACATGGGCTTCCAGGAAAAAACCCTCCTGATTCAAAGCAACCTTATAAAGCTTAGACAATGCCCCATTATCTGCATTGGGAACGATCGCTGACGCCAAGGTCAAGATGTCTGCCTCGATCTCCACCCGACACTGTATTGCCTGGTCCGTCACTGTCACTTTCAATTTGCCATTGTTCTCTGAAACCCGCGGTTTGTCTTCCAGGCTATACCTTATAAAAGCAACACCCTTTGACCTTGCCTCCCTGTAAATATCTTCCCGTTCCCCGTATGTGCGGATGTCACGATAAAGGACATACACATCCATGTCAGGATTAAGCGCCTTTAGCTTCAAGGCGCTATGGATCGAATGGGTACAGCACACCCGGCTACAGTACGGCCTGTCAGGCTCCCGTGAGCCCACGCACTGTATAAAGACAGCCGTTTGGGCTCTCTTGAATCGCTGGCTGTTTTCCGCCATCTCCTTGTCCAGCTCCAAGGACAAAAATACGCTGGGATTGTCTCCGTATAGATATTCTGAGGGACTGTATGCCTCTGCACCCGTTGCCAGAATGGTAATGCCGTGTTTTACGACGACTTCGTTGCCATCGGCATCAGAAAGCGTCGATTCAAAATTGCCGATAAAACCCTCAACCCCCTTGACCTTGCTCTGCGTGTGCAAATGCATGAGCGGGTGGTCATGAACCCTTTTCGTTAGGCCCTCAATATATGACCGGACCTGTTCCCCTTTCCAGGTCTCGTAAAGCCTGCGAGCCTGTCCACCCAGAGACTTATCCTGTTCCACCAGGTGGACCTCGTACCCCTGATCGGCAAGATTCAACGCACTAGTTATTCCGGCCACACCGCCACCTACAACCAGACCTGCCTTGGTAACCGGCACAGTTGGTTCAAAGAGCGGTTGAATCAGAGCCGCCTTGGCCACAGCCATCCGTACCAGGTCCTTGGCTTTTTCAGTAGCCTTATCCGGTTCGTGCATATGGACCCACGAGCATTGGTCCCTGATGTTGGCCATCTCGAAAAGGTATTGGTTCAGACCGGCCTCGCGCAGGGTTTCTCTGAAAAGCGGTTCATGGGTTCTCGGTGTACAGGCGGCTACCACAAAACGATTCAGATTGTGTTCTTTTATGACTTCTGTGATTGCACTCTGGGTATCCTGGGAGCAGGAGAAAAGGTTTTCATCTACATACGCTACGTGGGGGAGCGTTCTGGCATACTCCTTGACTTCCGGAACATTGACAACGCCGCCGATGTTGATACCGCAATGACAGACGAACACCCCGATACGAGGCTCTTCTTGCTCAACATTCCTTTCTTCCGGATAGGAGCGTGCCTGTGTCAGGGTGTTTCGTACAGGTGCCAAGGCTGTGGATGCAGCGCCGGCAGATGCACTGGCCTCCATGACAGATTGAGGAATATCCTTGGGCCCCTGAAAGGCCCCGCACACATAAATGCCAGGCCTGGAAGTGTTCACCGGCTCAAAGCTGGTGGTCGCTGCAAAGCTATAACGATCCAAGGAAATGCCCAACCGTCTCGATAGCTCTTCGGCCCCTGGAGGTGCCCCGAGACCGACCGATAAGACCACCATGTCAAATGCCTCTTGTACCTTCCTGCCACTCTGATCCGCATACTCTATAAGGAGTCCCCCGGTCTCATCATCCTGCAAGATTGTATCGATCCTGGATTTTACAAAGCGGATCCCTGTTTCTTCTTTTCCCCGGTCGTAGAACTTCTCAAAATCCTTTCCGTGAGTCCTTATATCAATATAAAAAATAGCTGCATCGAGTTCATGCGAGGCATGTTCCTTGGCCAACATGGCCTCCTTGATGGCATACATACAGCATACAGAGGAGCAGTACCCCCGGCCTATAGAAGGATCGCGAGAGCCCACGCACTGGATCCAGGCGATCCTTTCAGGCTCTTTGCCGTCAGAAGGCCTGCGAATATGGCCCTGGAACGGGCCGGTTGCAGAAAGGATGCGCTCAAACTCCATGCTGCTCATCACATTAGGAAAATGCCCGTAGCCGTATGTCGCCTTGACCTGCGGATCAAACGGCTCGAATCCCAGCGCAAGAATAACTGCCCCCACGTCGAATTCCAGCATTTCCTCCTGCTGGCCAAAATCGATTGCCTTTCTCTGACAGGCCGACGTGCAGATATGGCAAACCCCTTCCGTAAGGTAGAGACACTTGGTGGGATCGATGTAAGGAACGGCCGGAATGGCCTGGGGGAAATGGATATGAAGATTTCTCACCCCGGACATCCCCTCATTGTATGGGTCGGGCACCAGAAAGGGACAGTACAAGCTGCACTGCCCGCAGTTGGTACAAAGATTTTCATCAATATACCGGGGTTTCTTGAGTACAGAGACCTTGAACCGTCCAGGGTCGCCCGTGATCTCTCTAATCTCTGCAAGGGTGATGATCTCTATGTTTGCGTTTCTCTGGCACTCGATGAGCTTGGGAGAAAGGATGCACATGGAACAGTCATTGGTGGGGAAGGTCTTATCAAGCTGGGCCATCTTTCCACCAATGGCCGGCCCCTGCTCTATAAGGTATACTCTAAATCCGAGATCCGCCAGGTCCAGGGCTGCCTGTAAGCCGGCGATCCCACCCCCCACTACCATGACCGCGCCGATTGCATCTTGCGAAGACACGGCTGTTCCGGTTTTGTTCATATTATCTTTCACAGTCCAATCCAAACCTTACGTAGAGAGCCCCCATGCGGGGCACTGTTGTGGGAGGCAGAGCCCCCGGGCTAATGACCAATCTAAAATAACCCTTTCACTTTTCCAGTATTGACATCAACATCAACGCGGCGAAAGGCGGGATTTGAACACGTTCCCGGCATCAAGCTAATCGTGCCGGCACAGGGGCACAGAAACTTGGCTCCCGAGTAGATCATCACGTCTCGAATGGGCAAGGTCCAGCCCTTGGGAACCCCTTTCAAGGCCGGGTCGTGGCTGAGGCTAAGATGAGTCTTCACCATCATGGTGGCGTAGTCATCATATTTGGAGTCCCCCTCAAGCATCTTGGCCTTGGCCTCAGCATCGGGAGTCCAGGAAACCCCATCTGCTCCATAGACTTCCCTGGCAATGGTTTCCACTCGTTCGCGAAGTTTCATCTCCAGAGGATACAAATGTTTGAACTCGCTCTCTTCGTTACAGGCATCTATAACAGCATCGGCGAACTCCAATGCGCCTTCACCGCCATGGGCCCAGTGGGTGGATTTAGCGCAGCGCGCACCTGCTGCCTCGGCAGCCTTTCTGACCGCTTCAATCTCATCATCCGTATCGGTATGGAAACAGTTAATACAAACCACTGGATTGATCCCTGCCTTGCGAATGGTGTTGATATGATGAACCATGTTCACACAACCCTTTTCCACCAATTCCACATTCTCCTTGGTATACTCATCAGGAAGCGCCAGACCGGCAACAACCTTGGGACCCCCACCGTGCATCTTAAGGGCACGGATGGTAGATGTCAGAACAGACACATGGGGTTTCAGCCCGCTGTATCGGCACTTGACATTCCAGAATTTCTCAAAGCCTATGTCCGCCCCAAACCCGCTTTCAGTGACATGATAGTCAAACATCTTAAGCCCTATGCGGTCTGAAATGATGGAAGACTGCCCCACGGCGATGTTGGCAAAAGGCCCGGCATGTACCATGCAGGGCTGGTACTCGGCAGTGCACATGAGTGTTGGATTGATCGTATTGCGCATCCATGCGGTCATTGCACCGCCTACTTCCAGGTCGCCCGTGGTGACCGGCTTGCCGCTTTTGTCAAAGGCAACGGTAATATTGTCCAGTCTTTCACGTAGATCTGCCAGGTCTCTCACTATGGAAAGAATGGCCATACATTCGGAACCCACGGCAATCCCGAACTTGGACTGCATGGTAAATCCGTCAAAACGCCCGCCAATGCCGATGATTATGTTTCTCAAGGTCTGGGCACAGTAGTCGATGATCCAGCCCATCTCAACGCGGGTAGGATCGATGTCGAAACGACGCATATTGGTGAGCCTTTGCAGCTGCTCGTCATTGTAATTGCGCTCGTGCTGCATGCGGGCCGTAAGGGCCACCATGGCGAGATTGTGGGCATTCATGATGTCATTGATATCGCCCGTAAGCCCCAGGGAAAACTCTGTCATGGGAATAAGCAGGGATATGCCGCCGCCGGCCGCGGTGCCCTTGATATTCATGGTGGGGCCGCCTGAAGGCTGCCTGAGGGCACCGCCGACGTTTACGCCGCGCAGGCCAAGACCTTCCATAAGGCCGCATGAAGTAGTACTCTTTCCTTCGCCCAGCGGCGTAGGAGTGACGGCAGTAACTTCAATATACTTTCCATCAGGCTTGTCTTTCAGGCGGTCAATGATTTTTAGGAAGTCAAGCTTTGCCAGCCTCCCCATGGGAAGGACCTCTTCTTTTTCAAGACCCAGTTTTTCCCTCCACTCCTCCGGCATGGGCATGTTCTTTTCCGCATCTTCAGATATTTGCCAATCTTTGTATTTGGTTGGATCAAGGGCCATTGGAATCCTCCTCTTGTTTGAATTGTTCTCTACTGTCTAAGGCCTTTCGTACAGCCTGCTTCAACTGATCCGGGGAAAAAGGCTTCGTAAGGTAGCTCAGGGCTCTGCCTTTCCGGATTACTTCTTGTTCCAAATCGATAGTGGTATTTCCTGTCACCACAATTTTGACGATCCCAGGGCTGATCTCATTCAATCGATCCATGACCTCCAGACCAGAGGCGCCAGGCATATCGAGATCGACCAAGGCAATGTCAGGCCCTATTTCTTTGACCTTGGCCAGACCTACTTCTCCGTTGATAGCCGTTTCTACCAGATATCCCGCTTTAGTCAATACCTGACAACAGGAATCCCTAATGCATTCTGCGTCATCTATAATCACTATGACTTCGCCTTTGCCTGATAAGGACATAGGTAGCTCTCGAATGGCACAAAGCCTTCAATAATTTGGTGGAGATGGCTATGTAATACCAAATGTGTGCCAAGCTTGGCCGAAAAAACCCTTCTGGCAAAGAACGCTATAACCTCCATGATATTATTGCTTAATTTAAAACTGAAGATATAGCATGATTTCTGCAGGCAACGCCCCGGGTGGGGCATTTTACCCCGGTGGCGGTTCAAAATACCCCGGCCTGGACTCCTTGCTTCCCGGGTGAAGCATTCAATTCAAAATCCGAGCTGCAAAGTGATAACTTCAAGATATCTCTTCGAATTTCACAACTTCATTATTGCCATATCGGCCCTATACCATATAAGAGTGGAATTTTCCAGCAAAAATATGAAACCGGCAGAACCCCGACTAACTTTCCTCTATCCCTTGACAGGCCTTTTGTTTGTCGAGTACGATATTTCTAGTTCATAAGCGATCAGCTCTTTCGTGCAACGCATTTAATAACTGCGCACAAGTTCTACCTTATGGTTTATACAGGCAGGAACGAAAGAGGCAAGAACTAATCACGAAAGTACGAAGACACGAGATCAACTTGGAATCTGTCATTTTCCCCATCCGATGCTTATCTCTTTCGTGCTTTCCCTTTTTCGTGTTTTCGTGATTGTATTTAAGATCTTTAGAAAAAGGACTTAAAAAAATGCCAAAATTGACGGTTCGCTCGGCGGAAGAAACCCTGCGAAAAGAAGTAAACAAATTAGACAAGCGTGTTCAGCTCATAGCTGTTAACCAAACCAAGAAAAAGGAAGCATACCGTGTAACCCTCCTCAAGGATGGAAGGACGGGGAGTGCGGACATAAAGAAAGATCTCATAAGAGACTTTCTTTCCGGAGAAGCCAAGGGCAATGAATTGCGAAAGGCGCTGGGCAAGGCGGTGAGTCATTTGAGCATACAGTACAGGTAATAGTTGAAGCATTTCGGATTTCGGATTTCGGAATGCGGATTTAAAAGAAAGGCACTTTCAGTTAATCCTCCATGACCCTCTTTTTTACCGTCGTTGCATCTTCATTTCTCGTAGTCGTAGTATTTCAATATTTCCTCATTCGCGTCATGCTTCCACAGAGGCTTTCAGGCATGGCAAGAATCATTATCTCATTTCTTGCCGCCCTCAGCTTAAACTCCATCCCCTTCTTGTACATGGCCACAGACCGCATCTTGGATGATCTCCCCTGGTGGCATCGGGAGTTTATTGTCTTTCCCTATTCCATTGCTCTTGTCGCATCGGCTCTTTTGGCTGTGCCCCTTTTAATCGTGTTGCTTGCAAGATCAACGTTGCCTAAACTGTGGCCCCGGTTTGACAAGTCTAAGCGAAACTTTGTCGGAAATGCTGCGAGAACACTGTCCGGGGCTTCTCTTGGGGTGCTCGCCTATGGCACCTTTTATGAAAATAGTACTCCCGAAATATCCAGGGTGGTCCTTTCATACAGAGGACTTCATCCGGAGCTTTGCGGGTTCAGGATTGTCCAAGTAACGGATATTCATGCCGGCCCCCTCATATCCTTTGAGTCGATTGCGAGGACTGTCTCCTTGGTAAATGCCCTCAAACCGGATTTGATTGTGCTCACCGGCGATTATGTAAACAATAACCCAGCATACGTGGATGGTTGTGTTCGGCTCCTCAACGATCTTAAGGCAAATACAGGTGTGTTTGGTGTGTACGGGAATCATGATTACTACACGGGCATCGAGAGTGTAAGGGAAGGGTTTTCAAAGACTCGCATATCCATGCTAAGCCACAGCCGTCACGCAGCAAAGGGGCTGGAGGGGGTGTTGAATATAATCGGGGTCGAAGATCCGGTCTCTCGCTGGGCAACTGATGCGCAATTTCAAGATTTGGCAAAAATCTCTGCCCTTGCTGTGCCCAATCAGTTCAACCTGCTCCTCTCTCACAGGCCCGGAATATTCAAAGCAAGCAAAGATTGGAACGTTCAACTGACCCTGGCAGGGCATACCCATGGAGGGCAGGTCATCGTCCCGATGGTCGGGGAGCGAGGATTTTCCCTTGCAGGCCTCTTTGTTACCTATACCCACGGCCTTTATGAATCGGAAAAAGACCCCGAGGTGCGCATGTATGTGAGCAGGGGCATTGGCACTATTATCGCCCCGGTGAGGCTCTTTTGCAAACCGGAGATCGTAGAAATCACCCTGACAAGGGGCTAGGGATTGCGGATTGCGGATTGCGGAATGCGGATTGCGGGTTACCAATGTCCGGTGACAATTCAAACGTCATGGCTGGGGTCGGTAAGAATCTGAGAATGCGGTCACCAACACTACGCAGCTGCCTCCGATATTTGATATTTTTTCATCTTGATTCTGAGTGTCTTGCGGTCAATACCGAGCAATCGGGCAGCGTGGCTCTTATTTCCCTCGGTGCGCTGAAGGACCTTCATAATGTGCAGACGTTCCATTTCCTCCAAGCGAAGCGGTTCCCTTGTAAGAACTCCTGAGAGTACTGTATTGGAATATACAAAGTCCTGTGTGGTAATGGTCTTATCTCTTGCAAATACCACCACCCGCTCCACTGTATTTTCCAGTTCCCGAACGTTGCCGGGCCAGCTGTACTCTGTGAGGGCCTTCATAGCATTTGGGGAAAAGCCATTGATCGGCTTCCCCAGTCTCCTGATAAACCTGTCTAAGAAGTGATCCACCAGTAATGGTATGTCCTCTTTACGCTCCCGCAAGGGCGGCAGGTGTATTGAGATCACGTTGAGTCGAAAGAACAGGTCTTCACGAAAGAGCCGCTCAGCGACGGCCTTTTGAAGATCACGGTTCGTGGCTGATATGAGACGGACATCGACCTTGACGACCTTGTGACCTCCTACCCTGGATATACACTTTTCTTCCACCGCCTTGAGGAGCTTGGCCTGGATTTCCAAGCCTATGTTGGATATCTCATCAAAGAACAGGGTCCCCCCGTGGGCCATCTCAAATTTTCCGTATTGGGTTGTATCTGCGCCCGTAAAGGCCCCCTTGACATGACCAAAGAGTTCACTTTCAAATAGGGTACTCACCAAAGTGCCGCAATCAACTGATATGAAAGGGTGTCCACACCGCCGATTCATTTCGTGGATCTTCTGGGCTACAAGGCCTTTTCCTGTGCCGCTTTCCCCCTGAATCAAAACCGTACTATCCGTAGGGGCGACCATGGCGATCATCTCCTTGACCTTTTCCATGGCAGGGCTATTACTGATGATTTCGCTGTGACGGGTTTCCTGCTTGAGAGTTTGCCTGAGATACAGGTTTTCGATGGTCAGGCAACGATGTCTCATGACCCGGCTGACCAATTTGAGTAATTCCTCCGGGGTGAAGGGCTTGGCTATGAAGTCAAAGGCCCCCAGCTTAATGGCCTGAACAGCGGTTTTAATGGAGCCGTACCCCGTAATCATGACGACGATGGCCTCAGGGTCCAGCTCCTTGATCTTGGCCAGGACAGACAGCCCGTCTTCGCCCGGCATCCTCAAGTCGAGAAGGATCAGGTCAAATGACCACTTTTCGAGCAGCGAGAGCCCCTCACGACCACTCTTCGTCAGGGTAACGCTATGACCATGTTTAGCGAGGCTCTGGCGACAGGCGTCCCTCATGAACGCGTCATCGTCAATCACCAGGATGTTGTAACTCGCCTCCATAAACTCCTTCCATTAATCAACTATCTCCTCGGCCACGGGCAAGAAGGTTGTGAAGGTGGTGCCGTGCTCCATTGAACTCTCAACGGTTATTGTTCCACCATGTTGTTCCACTATACCGTGGCATATGGAAAGGCCCAGGCCCGTTCCCTTCCCCTTTTCCTTGGTGGTAAAAAAGGGTTCGAAAATCCTGCTAAGGTGTTCCTCATGAATCCCGCAACCCGTATCCGAACACTTGATCCTAACCCGCTTTGTGTCACCGGGAAAATCGGTGCGCAGCGTCAGAGTACCGGTTCCGTCCATGGATTGTGCCGCGTTGATAATGAGGTTGATAAAGACTTGTTCCAACTTGTTTTCATCGCCTGCAACCATGGGCAAGGCGGGATCAAGGAAAGTTTCAATGGAAATATTTCTTAAAAGGACATGATCTTCCAAAAATCCAATCACATTTCGTAGAATTCGGTTGATCTGAACAGGCCTTAACTGAGGGATTTCCTGGTGCGCAAAATCGAGCAGCCCCAGGACAATTATCTTACATCGATGTGCCAACTTGTTTATCTTGACAATATTTTCCCGGTGCGGGTCATCTTCATTCAAATCTTCTATGAGCAGATGACTGTACATCAGGATACCGCCAAGAGGGGTATTCAGTTCATGCGCAATCTCGCTGGCCAGCTTCCCGGTGGCCTTCAGGCGTTCGGCGGCAAGGAGTTCCCGTTGTGTTTTGGAATATGCCATATCGGGAAATTGAGGAATTGAAGGAAAACTTTCTTCTTTAATCCCTAAATTCCTAAATTCGCAATTCCTAAATTTATTTTCTTAAAATCTATACGAAGTACGCCAAACAGATATTACATCGATGTCCATTAGTAAAGCAATTTTTCGTCTACAACCGGCTTTCTCAAAACCAAAAACCACACAAATTCAATAAGATATTCGGATAGCCTCTCATTAGTGCCCATCCATGAATCGTAAAAACTCAATGGGCACAAGCGTAAGTTTCCAA
>JAIWEZ010000052.1:0-10811 GCA_048631945.1 Gammaproteobacteria bacterium
CGACAATCTTGATGTTACGTTTATGGGCACCTTCCTGGCCAAGAAGGACAAGTGGTCGCTCCTGACCGATGTGGTCTACCTGAATTTGAACCATTCTGATAATCACACCCTTGTCGATAATGCGCTATTAGGACTGGAGCTGAATGATTTGGGAATGAAGGCGTGGATAGTGACTCCCATGGTGTCTTACAACGTTCTTGAGTCTGACCGGCTTAGTCTAGGCTTGCTGGCTGGAGCGCGATATTTTTGGCTGGAGATCGATACAGAAATTCAGAAAAGGATTCTTGCAAAGACAAGTGATATTTCAAGCTCAAATTCTGGTGATCACTGGAACGGGATTGTCGGTGTACGAGGGAATATATACCTTTCCGGGAAATGGTATATTCCCTATTACTTCGATGCTGGAACAGGTGATAGCGATCTGACCTGGCAGGCTTATGCCGCTGTTGCCTACAGGTTGAACGCCATTGAGCTGACCGTAGGTTATCGCCATCTGGAATTTGACATCGACGAGGAAGATGCCGGCGGTGATGTGTTTGACAAAATCAGTGTTAGCGGCCCTATGATCGGCATAAAATATACGTTTTAATCGGTTCGGTGTGACACTCTGCTTCATGCTAAGAATCGAACCTGATTATAACTTAAGAAGCAAGGGTTTCAGTATCAAAGCATGCACTGTTGGCAGTAGTCAGTGTTGACAAGACACCAATTGGTGATCAGGAGGAAAGAATCATGTATGCAGATCTGGCGATACTGACCGCAATTATTTTTTTCTATAGTATCACAAGTGGATGTCTAGAACGTACGCCTATTAACGGGGCACTCGTGTTCATCGCCTGTGGTCTGGCTTTTGGCCCCTTTGGGCTGGGACTTTTGAATCTGGACCTGGACATAGGGGGGTGGCACACTTTCGCCGAACTGACCCTGGCACTGATTCTGTTCATCGACGCCGCGAATGCAAATCTAGATGAGCTCAAGTACTCCTTCCGCATTCCCCAACGTCTCCTGGTGATCGCCTTGCCGCTGATAATTCTACTCGGGTTCGCAGTGGGCATTTCATTATTTGACGAATTGACTCTGCTGGAAATCGTCATTCTGGCGACCATACTGGCACCCACCGATGCCGCGTTGGGCAAGGCGGTGGTAACAAATGAAAACGTTCCGACAAACATTCGCGAGGGTCTGAATGTGGAGAGCGGACTGAACGATGGCATCTGCGTTCCAATCCTGTTGGTGTTTCTCGCCCTGGCCACAGCCTCAGGTGGCGAAGGCAGTACCTCAATTTTCGCCTTGAAGCTATTTGCCCAACAGATCGGAATCGGTGTTGCTGTGGGAGTCGTTTTGACCGTCCTGGGCACGTGGCTGCTCAAAATCTGTGCCGACCGGGGATGGGTCACTGAGACTTGGAAGCAACTGCCTGTCGTGGCACTGGCGGTGGCCTGCTTCGCCGTGGCGCAGGGGTTCGGGGGCAGCGGATTCATTGCCTCCTTCGTCGGCGGCATGCTGTTCGGTTGGATTGCAAAACAACACAAACATGGTCTCTTGCTCGCCGCTGAAGGGACAGGCGATACGCTTGCTTTGATTATCTGGGTGATATTCGGGGCCGACATAGTCGGTGTTGCGTTTGCATATTTTAGTTGGAAGGTAGTGCTCTACGCCCTGCTTAGTCTCACCCTTATCAGGATGTTGCCGGTGTTTCTGGTGCTCGCCGGAAGAGGCCTGCGAACCGATGAAAAGTTGTTCATAGGTTGGTTCGGACCCCGGGGGCTGGCCAGTATTGTTTTCACCGCAATCGTGCTGCACGAACACCTGCCTGGTGGCAAAACCATCGCAATAATCGTGGTCTGGACCATAATAATAAGCATCGTTGCTCACGGACTCAGTGCGAATCCTTTAGCCGCTTTACTCGGAGCGAGGATAAAAAATTCTGAAAGGAAAACTATGGCAGGGGAGCAGGGTGAGGTTTGAAGAAAAATTTTTGAATATTATTACGATTTATTCTGAAATCGGCGACCAAGTCGTTTTTTTATTTTGCCGGCAGCATTGATGTTGAAGTGCATATCAAAGAAAACAAGCCCGTTGAATTTGTCGAGTGTCTGCTTTCTTTATTCGGCGTATTTCGAAAAGAAAAGTGAACTAAAACAGGGAGGTGTTATTTATGAAAAGGCTTATTATTGGTATGTCGGGCGCCAGCGGTTCGATCTACGCAATCCGCATGCTGGAGATGCTCAAGAGCATCGACGGGGTGGAAACGCACTTGGTCATGAGCCGCTACGCAAGGTTCAATATTGAACACGAAACGACGCACACCGCCGAGTACGTGCAAACACTGGCCGACGAAGTGCACAACGTCGGCAACCAGGCGGCTTCGATCTCCAGCGGTTCGTTTAAAACCGACGGCATGGTGATCGCTCCCTGTTCCATGAAGACCTTGTCGGCGATTGCCAACTCTTACAATGACAACCTGCTGGTCCGGGCGGCGGATGTGGTGTTGAAGGAACACCGCAGGCTGGTGCTGATGCCACGGGAAGTGCCCCTGCATGTCGGTCACTGCAAACTGCTCTATGAAGTGGCTCAGCTGGGCGCCGTGATCTCACCACCGATGCCGGCGTTCTACAGCAAACCGCAAACCATTGACGATCTCGTGAATCACAGCGTCGGGCGGGTCCTGGACTTGTTTGGCCTGGATACCGGGATCGTCAAACGCTGGGAGGGCCAGAGGCCGTTCGGCGACGTCATCGGAGAACGAACAAAAATAAACGCAGCACAGACATAGTATCCGGCTTGAGATTATTCAAAAGTACCCTGTTCGAGTTTACCGTCAAATTCGGATTCAACATTAATTAAGTTCAAGAGGTAAAAAATTATGACTGTAAAAATTGATTACAAGAGTATTCCGAGGAGCTATCGCGAATACCTCGAGCTGATGCAGCGCGAGGGTGAGTTCCTCGCCATCGACGATGAGGTGGATTGGAATCTCGAGATCGGCGCGATCATCCGTCGCGCGGACGAGACCCTTTCGCCCTCGCCGATTTTCAACAAGGTCAAGGACTGCCCGGGATTCCGCTGTGCCGAGTTGGGCATGACCAAGAGCGGCACGCCCGGCCGGCCGTGGGCACGAATCGCACCCTTCGTGGGCGCGCCGCTTGACGCCACCCTCAAGGAGATCCAGGCCGCCTATATCCATTCCATGGAAAACAACAAGGTGCACCCGCCCATCATCGTCGACAGCAAGGACGCGCCCTGCAAGCAGAACAAGTGGGTCGGCGACGAGATCGACATCACGAAGATCCCCGCGCCGCTGCAGCACATGGGGGACGCTGAGCGTATGATGCAGTCCGCCAGCGTGAATATCTGTCAGACGCCGGATGGCAAGTGGACCAACTGGTCCATCAACCGTTCCGCCCTGCACGACAAGAACACCATGAAGGGCTACTGGCTTCCCACCCAGCACAACGGCATGATCTTCCAAATGTGGAGGGAAAAGGGCGAGGACATGCCCTGGGCCCTGGCGATGGGAGTGCCGCCGACCTGTTCCTACCAGAGCTCCGCCCGCATCCCCGACTGGGTGGACGAATACGATGCCGCCAGCCAGATGCTCAATGCGCCTATCGAGATGGTCAAGTGCGAGATGAGCGATCTGATGGTGCCCGCCTCGTCCGAAATGGTCATCGAGGGGACCGTCTCGATCACCGAGACCCTCCTGGAGGGGCCGTATGGCGAGTATGCCGGGTATCACTTCCCCGGGAAGAAGATCCCTAAGCCGCGGCAGGACATCACCTGCGTGACCTTCCGGGACAACGCCATCCACCCGACCTGTGTTCCCGGGGTGCCGCCGAACAGCACGATCAACATGATTGCACTCTGCCAAAGCAATGACGCTGTGATCGCGCTTAAGAAAGAGGGTTTTCCGATCATTGACGGCATGCAGACCTTTGAGTCTGCCGGTCACTGGTTTGTGCTTCGCGTGAAGAACAACTGGCATGAGCTGACCGGCTGGAGCCTGGATGAGTTCATGAACAAGCTCGGTGGCTTCATCTGGAACAACCACATCGGCGGTTGTTTCGGAAAAGTCATCGTGGTTAGCGAGGACATTGACTTCGAAGATCCGCTGGCCGTGACCTACGCCTTTGCGACCCGGCACCATCCGGAGAGAAGCACATATTTCTTCCCCGAAGCCAAATTCTATGGCCTGGGGCCGGAGGGCTACCACAGCCGCGAGGACTACGTCGGCCGGGTCGGCATACCGGGAGAGAAGCCTGTCAGTGGCGGCGGCCTGGCCATCTACTGCTGCATCGGACTGCAGGAGCACGTGGGGCACCCCAAGCCTGACATCCTGACCTTCCATCGAGCCTGGCCGAAGGCCATCAAGGAGAAGGTGCTCGCGAACTGGGAGCGGTGGGGCTTCCGCACGCCCGACCCGGTCTTGCAGAAGCACGCCTCGCAGAGCACGCCGTGGGTCTACTTCAACAAGACCGGCGAAGGAGAAACCGGACGGGGTCATAATCTCTGATAAGGAAACCATGAAGAACAAAAATGTGAAGTAGGCCCAAATGGAAAAATTGGTATTCACAAACAGTCAGCAAAGGAGGAAATTATGTCTATCACTATCGACCCAAAGAGCATTCCGCGTACGTACCGTGCCTATCTCGAGAAGATGGTAGAGATGGGTGAGTTCTTCGAAATTGACGACGAGATCGATTGGAACCTCGAGATGGGCGCCATCTGCCGCCGTGCGTTGGAAACCGGCGCACCCTCGCCCATCTTCAACAAGGTGAAAGGATGTCCGGACGGCTTCCGGGCGGCGGAGGTCGGCTATCAGAAGAGCGGCACCCCGGGCCGGGACTGGGCGCGGGTCGCCGTGCAACTCGGCCTTCCGCCGGAAACCGGCCTCATGGAGATCATGCACGCCTACAACGAGGTCATGGAGAACGGCACTGTGCACCCGCCGAAGATCGTCGAGAGCAAGGATGCCCCATGCAAGGAGAACATCTGGCTCGGCGACGACATCGACCTCACGAAGTTCCCGGCCCCGATCGCGCACGGCGGCGACGGCGGCCGCTATATCCAGACCGTCGGCCTGAACATCCTCAGGACGCCCGACGGCAAGTGGACGAACTGGTCGACCGCCCGCGCGATGATCGCCAACGCACCGGCCAACAGCAAGAACACGATGGTCGGCTCCTTCTCGCCCTGGGCGCACGGCGGCATGATTCACGGCATGTGGAAGAAAGAGGGCAAGGACTGCCCGATCGCGATCGCCTTTGGTGCCCAGCCCGCCGTCAACATTAACATCGGGACACGGCAGGACGATTATGTCGACGAGTATGACGCTTCGAGCAAGCTCCTCGACGAACCGATCGAACTGGTCAAGTGCGAGACCAACGACCTCATGGTGCCGGCTGACGCGGAAATCATCCTCGAAGGGGTGCTCTCGAAGGACAAAGCTCTTCCCGAGGGCCCCTTCGGCGAATATCCCGGCTACCAGTTCTCGGAACACCGGCACCTCATGATGCCACGAATCGACATCACCGCCGTGACATTCCGGAATGATCCGATCTTGCCGTTGGGGTTGCCGGGTGTGGGGCCGGACAGCACGCAAGTCTCGATCTCGATGTTCAGCAGCGCCGACGTGACCGCCTACCTGAAGCGGGAAGGGTTCCCGGTGATCGACAGCCTGATAACGTTCGAGTCGGGGATGTGCTGGTACGTGATCCGGGTGAAGAACGACTGGCACGAGATCACCGCCTGGCGGCTCAAGGAGTTCATGGACAAGCTCGGCAACGCGCTGTGGGGCACCCACTACGGACACCTTGCGACGAAGGTCCTCGTCGTCGGCGAGGACATCGACCCCACGGACCCGGTGGCGGTGAGTTGGGCCTTCGGCACCCGCAACCATCCGACCCAGGGCACCTACTACTTCCCGGAACTCCAGTCCGTCGGGATTGGGCCAGAGTCGTATCACTCGATGGCCGACTTTAATTCCGCAGCGGCAAATTGGTATAAAGGGCGTTTTAACGTGGATCTGGATGCCGGCAGAGAGGTCGTGACCTTGATCGGATCCAAAGAAGGGATTGCCCACATCCCCTTGGCTTTTATAAACCCTGGGGATATTGCCATTGTTGCCAGCCCGGGCTATCCTGTTTACCATATTGGCACCGAGTTTGCAGGAGGAGAATCATATTTCGCGGATCTCTTGAAAGAGAATAATTTTTTGCCTGACCTTGAAGCCATTTCACCGGAGGTGGCCCAAAAGGCAAAAATGATGTTCATAAACTATCCAAACAACCCTACGGCAGCAGTGGCCACCAAGAGTTTCTTTGAATCGGTGGTCGCCTTTGCCAGAGAATATAATGTCATAGTGTGTCATGATGCAGCCTATTCGGAGATGACCTTTGATGGTTATAGGCCGATGAGCTTTCTTGAGGTAGAAGGGGCCGGATCTGTAGGAATCGAGTTTCACTCTCTTTCCAAGACCTATAATATGACAGGTTGGCGCATTGGGTTTGCGGTTGGTTGTGAAGATATAATAAGCGCTTTGGGTCAGGTGAAGAGTAACATTGATTCCGGTGCATTTCAGGCCGTTCAGATAGCCGGTATTGCGGCCCTTGAAGGAGACCAGGCATGTGTGGAGGATATGAGACAGACATATGCTGAGCGTCGAGATATATTGGTGGCCGGCCTCCGCTCCGCGGGATTGTCTGTTGAAAAACCGCGTGCCACATTCTACCTTTGGGTTGAGGTGCCCAAGGGATACACATCAGCAGGATTTGCCAGTTTACTTTTGACGAAAGCAGGCATTGTGACAACACCCGGAAACGGGTTTGGCGCAGCCGGTGAAGGGTATGTGCGGATGGCCCTCACGGTTGACCGCGAACGAATCCGTGAAGCAATGGAACGAATAGAGGGAATTGGGTTATAGACATACGGCTTACATAGGAGTGGGGTCGAATATTGGGGATAAGGCCGACAATTGTCGAAAGGGAATTGTAGCGATTAACAAGTGCGAAGGTTGCTTGGTTGAGGTCCAATCTCCCCTGTATGAGACCGAACCGGTCTACATGGACCAAGATTGGTTTGTGAATGGTGTGGCAAGGCTTCGCACCGATCTTGAACCAGAAGCTCTTTTCGTACGTCTTAAGGCCATTGAGCATGCGATGGGGCGTCGGCCTGGAGAAGTTAGGTTCGGCCCAAGGATTCTGGACCTGGATATCCTGTTCTATGATGAACTCGTCTTGCGTGAGGAAATGCTGGAGATCCCTCATCCGAGGCTTCATGAAAGGCGGTTTGTCCTGAAGCCCCTTTGCAACATCGCGCCGGATCTTGTACATCCTGTCATCGGGCAGACTGTTCAATATCTTCTACATGACTTGAAGGATGGGGGAAAGAAAGTTACGCTGTATAAATGCGATTATTAATTCTTTGCCTCTTGATTTATCTTGGCTATTTGGTGTTCAAGAAGTTGGTGCTTCCAGGGCAAGCGCCCACAAGGACTCCAGAGCAAGAGGGATTGGCGATGGTAGATGACGTGATGGTCAAGGATCCTTTTTGTAAGACTTACTTTGCCAAGAAACAGGGGATCAAAAGTGTCATCGACGGAGAAACCCACTATTTCTGCAGCAGCACATGTCGGGACAAATATCTTGAGGCGAAGAAGAATTCCAAGCAGTAGTTTAATGAATCCAATGCCATAGGATTGGCTATGTCCACCGAAAAGATACTGGATACTGGATACTGGTTGCTCACTCAGTCATTGCTGGTTTGCCCATTTTATCTTTTTTTTCATTTCGAAATCCGAAATCAATGTCATTAACTTAAGCTCAAAATTTCCCCCCTTTTCTAAAGGGGGGCAGGGGGGATTTCTTGGAAGAGTTTGAAAATTCCCCTAAATCCCCCTTTAAAAAGGGGGACTTAAAGGAACGGTTCCTTAAGTTTATGACATTGAATCCGAAATCCGAAATCCGAAATCCGAAATACTATAGGGTCCGATCCCTGACCGTTCTGTTTGCGATGTGGGCCTTGGTTGTGACTCTATTGGTCTCCATGCCGGTGCGGGCGGATATTTACCGCTATGTTGACAGGGAGGGACTCATCCATTTTACAAATGTACCCACGATTTCGGGGTATCGTATCTATATGCGAGAGGGCACCCTGATACCTGCCGATGACGTGTCACGACATTATGATATGTTTATCGAAGAAGCAGCCCGCAGACACGGGATATCATTTTCCCTGATCAAGGCAGTTATTAAGGCTGAATCGGACTTCGATCCATATGCTGTTTCCAGGACAGGTGCACGTGGATTAATGCAGATCATGCCGGAAACTGCAAAGGACTTGGGTATTATCGATCCGTTTGACCCCAGAGAGAACATCTTTGGGGGCACACGTTATCTCAAGATGCTCCTGGCACAGTTTCAAGGAGACTTGCCCCTGACCTTGGCAGCCTATAATGCAGGCCCCGAAAGAGTCCGGATCCTCAAATGCGTGCCGCCCTTTGAGGAAACCCAGAGCTTTGTGCGCAGGGTTATGCAATATATTAATCGCTACTAACAACTATGGACTTTGCCCTTATTATTGCCCTGCAGCAACCATTATGAAGGTTTTTGACCTCTTTTCCGCAAGGTTTTGGAGTTTTCCCAACCACTTAACTCTATACAGGATTGCGAGCATTCCAGTGCTCATCGTGTTTCTTTTGTTTTCAAACAAGGTGTGCGCAATGCTGGCTACCATTGTCTTTTCATCTGCCTCCTTGACTGATCTGCTTGATGGCCTGTTTGCCCGTCGTCAAGGTCTTGAGTCAACCCTCGGTAAGTTCTTGGACCCCTTGGCTGACAAACTTCTCATCTCAGCGGCTTTGATCATGCTGATTCCACATGGGCGGGTACCTGCCTGGATAGCCTTTGTCATTATTGGACGCGAGATAGCAATAACAGGGCTGCGTGCAATCTTGTCTGAAAAAGATGTGCTAATGAGTGCGTCGAAACTGGGAAAGTACAAGACCGGCTTTCAGATAGCGGCTATTATCCCGCTTCTGATCCACTACGCCTATTTTAATATCGATTTTCACATTGTAGGCACGGTGCTCCTGTGGATAGCGCTCATACTGACACTATGGTCCGGAACGAGGTATATTATGAAGTTTTGGGGTGTTATTAACAAATAATGGTCTCGTAAAAAGTCTCAATATGAGGCGGACCAAAGTAGACGGGGGAAGGCACAGAAAGAATTTTTTGTTGACAGAGAAACAAGAAGTCGTTATTTGTTTCATACAGTGTTTGGCGGGAATAACTCAGTGGTAGAGTGCAACCTTGCCAAGGTTGAAGTCGCGGGTTCAAATCCCGTTTCCCGCTCCAATTCTTACTTAAAACGGCGGCATAGCCAAGTGGTAAGGCAGCGGTCTGCAAAACCGTTATTCCCCAGTTCAAATCTGGGTGCCGCCTCCAGTCATTTTAAGGAGTTAGCCAATTAGGTTAACTCCTTTTTCTTTTCTGATTCGTGTTTTTTCTGGCAGAATATTTTTTGTCGTACTGTGGATAGACTTTTGGGGATGAATTAGCCGCAGACACACGCAGACGTGCACAGACCCCGGTTAAATAGGTGCTACATTTAACAAGGCATTTTGTCCGGCCGACCCCAGTTAAATCCAGTTAAATAAGGCTATGCCATTTAACGTGGCAGGCCTGGCCGAACAAAAAATGCAATCCGCCTCTGGCGGAATAAGCTTGATGTTTCATGGAGATCAACGATGCAGTCTTTGGACCAATTTGAATATGCCCGAAGGGCATGACAATGAATAGCTGGCCTCGTCGGCCAGCTATTTGTCTGCGAAAGTCTGCGGCTAAATCCCTATTGGATCCGGCTTATCCGGGTTAGGATTTAGTGAGTGAGCCCGGATGGATGGGTCAAAAAGCTCATAGGTATGAGTTACCCTATGTCTTTGAGATATTTTTTCAGCGTTTGATCATCGTTTTTCGTCATTTCTATAAACGTGACTCCCATTCCAGCGGGAGAGTTATCCGTTGCTTCCGACTTTTTTCTTAACCAAGCCACGTCACACTTGATTTTCATGGAATCTGCAAGGCCTGGTAATTGCAGTTTGAGCATGAAGTGCTCACCCTGTTTGAGTGGATTTTCGGTCTTAATGAAAAGACCCCCGCTACTCACATTCCCTGTGTAAGCCTTTACAAAGGACTTTTTGTCTTTATACTTCAGGGACAAGGCCTTTAAAATGCGAGTCTCTTTTCGTGATGAAAAGTTGCTGGTCCGATCGAGCATCTTTTTGAATCTTTCTACCAGGGTTACCAGAATAGCCCTGAACTCAGAATTGAGTTTATTAAATTCATGATCCAGAAATGCTCGATCCATGACGCCAACGATAGTCTCACCGATAGCACAGGCTGTGGCTGTCCGCGTAACACTTCCTATGAAAGCGAGTTCTCCAAATACCTCTTGCGGCTGAAGCAAACTGATGACAAATTTCTTTCCTCCAACCGTCTTAGATATTTCCACGGCACCTGACAGGACCACATAGACCCAGTCTCCGGTAGTCCCCTCCTTAATGATGACTTGGCCATCCTGATAAGTCTCTTCAGATGCTATATTGAACATAGAAAGACCTCCTCTTCATCCAAGTTTGCAGGACAATATCGAGTATTAATGCAAACACAACATACTGTAAACACGAGTTCGGAGTCAAATGGAATAATACCGCAGATCGGAATTATAGTTGGTGCCCATCCATGAATCGTAAAAACTCAATGGGCACAAGCGTAAGTTTCCAATTCAGAAATGAGCAATTTTCCGCAAGG
>JAIWEZ010000053.1:0-10799 GCA_048631945.1 Gammaproteobacteria bacterium
CATTAAAGGCCTTGGCCATATTCACTGCATCCTGTCCGGTCATGGCATCGGCCACCAGCAGGATGTCAGATGGATGTACGGTCTCTTTGATCCGCCTCAGTTCGGCCATCAGCGCTTCGTCAACATGGAGTCGTCCCGCTGTATCGATCAGGAGGGTATCAAAACCGCCTTGACGTGCCATATGGAGAGCATCTCGGCAAATGTCTACAGGATCCATATCCTGCGTGGACGGAAAGACCTCTGCGCCCGATTGTTTTCCTATCTTCTGCAGTTGCTCAATGGCCGCCGGACGATAGGGATCAGCGGGCACCAGATAAGGTCTCCGGTGTTGACCCTTCAGGAATTTGGCCAACTTGCCTGTCGTCGTGGTTTTTCCGGAACCCTGGAGGCCTACTAACATGACAACAGCGGGTTTGGCGCCGGTCAGACACAGCCCTTCGTGGCTGCTCCCCATAAGCTGGGCGAGTTCCTCATTAACAATCTTGACAACCTGTTGTCCTGGTGTCAGGCTACTCAGAACTTCCTGACCGATAGCACGTTCCCTTATAGCAGCGATAAGGCCCTTGACGACCTTGTAGTGGACGTCGGCTTCAAGAAGGGCTAGGCGCACGTCCTTTAGCCCGGCCTCAATGTTTTTCTCAGACAACTTGCCGTGGCCCTTGAGCTTCTTGAATGCTGCGTTCAATTTGTCGGTAAGGTTTTCAAACATGGTGATCGCCTTAACTTGCGAAAATCTAATTAATTATTATCACATGAACCAAGTGTCAAGAAAATATTTTTATGTTTGTTCGCCAGGATATAAAAAGTCTTAGTGAAGAGCACCTCATGCAAAGGCTCGGGCAATACGGCATTGCCCCTTATCGGGCCGGCCAAATCCTCAGATGGATCTACCAGCGAGGCGCCTATTCTTTTTCGGAAATGACGGATATTTCCAAGGATCTCAGGAGGTTCCTTGCGGAGCGACTGGCCATAAGCCGGCTTGAAACAGAACAGATTCAGACCTCAAATGATGGTTCCAGAAAATACCTTTTCCGTTTGGATGACGGCCAACATATCGAAAGCGTGTTGATCCCTGAAACGGGCCACTGGACATTGTGCATATCGAGTCAGGTAGGCTGTGGAATGGGGTGTAAGTTCTGCCTCACAGGTCGCGGCGGGCTGGAGCGAAACCTTGAAACTTCGGAAATCATTAACCAGATCTGTGCTGTACGAGATGATCTTCAAGAGCCAAGCTCTCTGACTAACATCGTCTTCATGGGAATGGGCGAACCGCTTGCCAACTACAACAGCGTTGTGCAGGCCATCCGGATTATTACAGACAACAACGGCCTTCAGTTTTCCGGTCGCCGGGTCACCCTTTCAACAGCGGGGTTGGCCCCGAGGATAGATGATCTGGGACCCGACGTTAAGGTTAACTTGGCCGTATCCCTAAATGCTACAGACAACGATACCCGAAACAAGTTGATGCCCATCAACCGCACCTATCCGATCGAGATGCTCCTTTCTGCATGCCGCAGGTTTCCGCTCCCCCCTCGCCGGACGATCATGTTTGAATATGTCCTAATTGCCGGGGTAAATGACACCCCCGGGGATGCTGAGCGTTTGGCAAGGCTGTTGAGACCTTTGAGGGCCAAAATCAACTTGATACCCTTTAATCCGTATGAGGGGACCGAGTTCAGGAGACCTGAGGAAGGCGCTATCCTGACTTTTCAAAAGGTACTCATGGACCGTCATTACACAGCCATTATCCGTTACAGCAAGGGGTGTGACATCGGTGCGGCCTGTGGACAACTCCGCGCCAGGTCAAAGCTGAAAGCTCAACAATCAAGGCTCAAAGAGCGGTAAGATTGCTCTTTTTTGTCTTTGAGCTTTCAACCTGCAGATTCAATATGGTGGTCTATCCGGGTTGGTCTTTGACTGCCGAGCGGATTGTGTTATAGAATTCGAAAAATTCACGTCCCTCTTTTAAGCTATACTGTTGAAAGGAGTCGGCATGGACATATCCGGCATAAAAAAAGCGCTGCTCAAAAACATTGAAAGCCCAGACACCATAGACCCTGGTGTGCTTCAGGTGCTCGACTACGCATACCGGACACAGAGGGATATTGAAATCAAGATTGACCAGCCGGAATTTACCTCGCTGTGTCCCATATCAGGGCTTCCGGACTTTGGGTGTATCATGATTCGTTATGAACCAAATGACAAGATCGTCGAGTTGAAGTCGCTTAAATATTACCTGTTGCAGTATCGTAGTGTCGGCATCTTCTACGAACACGTGGTCAATCGAATCCTGGAGGATCTGGTTTCGTTCGTCCGCCCCAAGTTTATGGAAGTAGTGGGAACCTTTACACCCCGGGGCGGCATAACCACTACAGCACGGGTAGAATACAGGGAGGAAGGATAGAGCCCTGTGAGTGATTATAGGATCAGACCGATCGGCTGGGTCCGGTCTCCCTTAAAAGAGCGACACCAGGCACCACATCAAGGCAGACCGGCCGGTGTGGAGGCTGAGCTTGTCGTAGAGGAGACAGCCTTGCAGGGCTTGGACGGTATTCAAGTTGGAGATAAGCTTTTCGTCCTGTGCTGGCTCCACATGGCAGACCGCAAGACCCTCAGGGTCCATCCCAGGGGAAACCCGGCTATTCCCAAGCGAGGGGTCTTTGCGACTCGAAGTCCGGACCGTCCCAACCCCCTTGGCCTGTGTTTGGTGGATGTGCTTGACGTCAAAGGGCCGGTCCTCAAGGTTCGTGGACTGGACGCTGTGGATGGAACGCCTGTTGTAGACCTTAAGCCTTACATCGGCTCTCTGGACACTTAGTTCCTTAGTTCTAAAATTCGTGTTTTTTCTGGCAGATTTATTCCTGCAAGCGCCTTGGAGGAACTATAAAATCTGATACTGGATGCTCGATACTGGATGCTGGATTCAAGGATTATCCAGTATCAAGAATCCAGGAACCAGTATCCAATCTTTTTTGTTCCGGCTTGTCCGGGTTAGGGCTTGCACTAAAGGGACTCTGGTTCATTGCAGTGGATAAGCTTGTGAATTAACGGGGCAAAGATCAAGCCCTTCCCAAGATTCGATAGGTTGTTACAGGAACGCGCAAACCTTTTATGGCAACAGAAGGCGTCATCTTCTCGGCAAGGAACCTGTCGGATATCCCATCGTAGGTCGTTTCGCTGATTAATATCTCGCCTCCCTTGGCCAGCTTTTCCAACCGCGAGGCAAGAATGACCGGCATGCCAAAGGCCGTGTATTCCTTCTTTCTCAACGAACCAAACACACCGGTAATCACTTCACCAGTACTAATACCAACGCCTACGTTCAGACGAAATCCGTTTTTCTCTTTCAATTTCCTGTTGATGGCTTGGGCTGTTTCCTGCATTTCGATAGCCGATTCAATGGCCCTGACAATATCGTCCTCATAAGATATGGGTGACCCATAAATCACCATGATGGAATCGCCGACATGCTTGTCAACTGTACCGTTGTAACGATAGGCAATTTCACCCAGAGGGGTAAAATAGTTATGGTTCAGAAAGGCTGCGATCTCTTCCGGGGGCATCTCTTGCGTCATTTCAGTAAAGCCGCGGATGTCGCTAAAGAGTATGGTGGCCGTTTTTTTTCTGGGCTCCATAATGCTTGGATTGCTCTTGATCTCTTGGTATATCTGATCAGAAACGAACTGTCTGAGCCGTTTCCTGATTGTGATCTCTTGAATTTTATTCCGCAACTCCACATTGTCAAAAGGCTTTGTGAGAAACCCGTCAAGCCCCTCATTGGTTGCTTGAATGGCGCTTTCCATAGTGGCATAGCCGGTGAGCAGTATTCGGACAATCTCAGGATTAATGGACGCAATCCGGGCGAGGGTTTCCAGCCCATCCGGTCCCGGCATCTTAAAATCCGATATCACAATTGTTATCTCTGAAAGGTGTTGTTCAATCAACCTAATACCCATTTCGCCGTTTTCCGCAGTGTAAATAGTATAAGGCTCCCGTTTTAGTGCCCGTGTTATGGAGCGTCTTACCCCTTCCTCGTCGTCGATAAATAAAAGTCCAGTCATCTTATCTCCCTTGTTTAAGCTTTCTGAATTGGAAACTTACGCTTGTGCCCATTGAGTTTTTACGATTCATGGATGGGCACTATCCAAAAAAGGCGTGCACTGCATCCACCATATCCTGTCTGTTTTTTAAGCGGGCGATGGTGTCCCGGAAACGACTGCTGCGTGGAAGACCCTTGGTAAACCACCCGAGCCGGCTTCGCATCATGAACACAGCCCGATCTTCTCCGAAATGGTCGACAGAATACTCAATATAACGAAGCACTGTATCAAGACGTTTGGGAAAGTCCGGCCGCCCGGGGGGTCTGGAGTGAATGAGATCAAGTGCTTGGGCAAAAATCCAGGGGTTTCCGATAGAAGCCCGCCCTATCATAACACCGTCGCACCCGGTTTCCCGTTGCATCCTGAGTACATCATCCGGCCCCTGAATGTCTCCGTTTCCTATAACCGGAACAGCAACCGAATCTTTGAGCCTGGCGATTACAGACCAGTCTGCCCTGCCGCTAAAACCCTGAATCGCAGTCCTGGGGTGAATGGCCACAGCATCAACTCCACAATCTTCGGCAATTCGTGCTGCTATTATGGCCTGCTCTCCTGAAGGCTCCCAACCCGTTCTCATTTTGACGGTTAAAGGAAGACTGACTGCACTTCGGATCGCTTTCAAGATTGTCTCCAACTTTTCCGGTTCACGCATCAGGGCAGCACCAGCCCCTTGTCTTAACACCTTTCGTACTGAACACCCCAGGTTAACATCAATGATATCTGCGCCCAAGCCCTGTACTATCTGAGCAGCCTCTTTCATAACCTCCGGGTCCGCCCCGAATATTTGGGCTGAAAGGGGCCGCTCGCTGGGATGGCTCATCAGAAGTTCTGCGGTTTTTTTCGAGCCGTGGACAAGGCCTTTCACGCTTACCATTTCAGTCACGACTAAGGCACATCCCGCTTCTCTGGCGAGCCGTCTAAAGGGGAGTTGGGTGATCCCGGCCATAGGAGCAAGCATGAGGGGGTTATCTAAGACCAGGTTGCCGATTTTCATGAGCCCTCATAAAACAGCGCGGCCTAGATTTCAACTCAAAACGAGAAAAAACCTATTAATTTAATCCATCTCTCCAAGCCAGACCATATCTATTGTGAGAGTATTGCAGACCGGCATAAACACCTGGTTTAGCCTTGACATTCAACCTTTTTTTCCTATATATAGTAATAATAAATGTTGGTTTTTTCAATAGTTACATCACGTTCACGTATAGCCTTCTCATAGTAAAGTATCCACGCCCAGAGGACGTGGCTTTGATTTGCCCGATAGAATGGGGCTTAAAGTCCCCCTTTCTTAAAGGGGGATTTAGGGGGATTTTAAATGCCTTTCCAGAAAATCCCCCCCAGCCCCCCTTTTAAAAAGGGGGGATATTTATGTTCATGTTGTTTACGGCAAAGCCTATAGACTCTGACCCCGCCCAAAGGACGGGGTTTCCAAGGATGAATTGAAAGGATTATCATGCCCATCGATTTCAAAGGCCTGCGTGTTGTCTCGTTTGAAAGTCGTCAAGGCGCCGAGATGGCCGAGCTGATCAAGGAAGCCGGAGGGAAACCAATTATTGCGCCAAGTATGCGGGAAATTTCCATAGAGCACAATCGTGAGGCCCTCGCCTTTGCCGAGCTTTTACTCGCCGGCCAGATTGACTTGCTTATACTGATGACCGGTGTCGGCACTAGGCTGCTGGTCAAGGCAGTTGCTACCAAGTATTCCACTATAAAATTTATTGAAGCGCTTAAGTCGATAAAGATCGTAGCACTTGGGCCCAAACCCTCGGCTGCATTGAAGGAGATGGGGCTTGCACCAACTATCCTTGTTCCCAAGCCAAACACGTGGCCCGATTTGCTCATAACGCTCGACGAGCAATATCCGATCAGTAACAAGCAAGTGGCGGTGCAAGAATATGGGCAGTCTAATCCCGAACTGATTAAGTCTTTGGAAGAACGTGGGGCCAAGGTTTTACCCGTGCCGGTTTATCGATGGGAGTTGCCGGAAGATATCGAACCACTTCGCAGAGCTATCCACGACATAATTTCTGAAGGCCCAGAGCGTGTAGACTTTGCTTTGTTTACAAGCTCAACCCAGGTGCGACATCTCTTCCAGGTCGCAAGGACGAACAACGTCGAAAGACAACTGTTGGAGGCATTCAAGCAGGTTTGCATCGGATCTGTGGGACCCATTGCCAGCCGAGCCATCACAGGACAAGGGTTGACCGTCGATTACGAACCCGATACCACAAAAATGGTTCACCTGGTACGAGAAATGGCGCGCCGTGGCGGCGATCTTCTTCATAAGAAGCGGACAGCTTTTGCGAACAAGATTGACACGAATCAATGGCGGCGCATTGACATGGTTTGGCAACCAGGTATCGACGCAGAGCCGACCATCAAAGATTCTGTTTTTATGAAGACCTGCCGGCGCGAACAGACCCCACACACGCCCGTCTGGATTATGAGGCAAGCAGGGCGGTATCAGCGTGAATACCTGAGAATTCGAAAAAAAGTTTCGATGTTGGAGTTGTGCAAAACACCGGAACTCGCTGCAGAAGTAACATTGATGGCGGTAGACCGCCTCGGCGTAGATGCAGCCATTATTTTTGCAGACATCCTTCTTGTCACCGAACCAATGGGTCTGAATCTGGAATTCGTCAAGGGAGAAGGTCCGGTCATTCATAACCCCATACGAACACGGGAAGACGTGGACCGGCTGACCTACCCTGACGTAAACGAGCTGAGTTATGTATTTGATGCCATCAAGATCACGCGCCGGGCCCTTCGCCCCAATATTGCGCTGATCGGTTTTGCGGGAGCACCGTTTACTATTGCATCTTACATGATCGAAGGCGGAAAATCTAGCCATTTTGCCAAGACCAAGACCATGATGTACCGGGATAAGGCTGCATGGCATGCTCTAATGGAACGCCTGACAAAGATCCTTAGTGAATACCTTAACTGCCAGATTGCCGCGGGGGCCGATGCTGTCCAGCTTTTCGATAGTTGGGTCGGTTCTCTGTCGCCCGATGATTACCGACAGTATGTAATGCCCCACGTTAAGCGACTTGTGGAGGGACTTGACAAATCTGCCCCGGTGATCAGCTTCAGTACGGGCAACCCGGCATTGTTGCCGTTGATGAAAGAAGCCGGTGGGGATGTGATCGGGCTCGATTGGCGTGCGGATCTGGCAGAAGCTTGGTCCGTGCTCGGTGATGACGTGGCGGTAATGGGTAACATGGACCCTGTCGTGTTGTATACATCGCCTAATGAAATTCGCGCCCACGTGCAAGCCATTTTGGACAAGGCTGCAGGCCGACCTGGACACATCTTCAATCTAGGCCACGGCATCTCGCCTGATATGCCTCCGGAAAATGTAGCCGAACTGGTGGATGCAGTCCACGAACTGTCGGCCCGCTGAAAGCTGATAGCTCAGAAGCTCATAGCTGAAAGGTGAAAGCTGTTGACGGGGGTCGACTTTTTTTTACCTTTGAGCTTTGAGTCTAAAACCTGGGTTGAGCGGTTCAACGTTCCCGGTTGAAGAGCCCTAACTGGCTGTTAGCAAAAGGATGACGCGTCAATAGGGACGAATGTTATGTTTCACCCAATGGGTGAAAGAGGCTAAGCTGAGCATTGTGTTATAAAGTTAAGGATATCAGCAGACTATAACCTTTGAACCTTTGAACCCTGAACCTGGAACCGATCACTTTAGGTAAAAAAGGTCTCATGAAACTATGACCAAGAACCAGAATAGATTCGACGCTGTGATAGTAATCGGTTTCGGTGGACCGGAAAAGCCCGAGGATGTCCGCCCTTTTCTCATGAATGTCACCCAGGGTCGTGTCCCAGCGGAACGCCTTGAGAGTGTTGCCCGTCACTATGAACTATTTGGGGGCAAATCTCCAGTAAATGAGGTAACTCTTCGCCAAGCACAGGCCTTGAAAGCTACCCTGAAGAATCTGGGCATGCCGTTGGCGGTTTACGTAGGCATGCGTAACTGGCACCCGCTACTGGTAGACACGGTGCGGCAGATGAGCCACGACGGTATAAGCCGGGCCGTTGGTCTGATCATGTCTGTTTACCAGAGTAAATCGAGTTGGGATCAGTATCAAACCGATGTTGCCGACGCCATAGCCAAGGCCGGCGTCAACCTGAGCGTTGAGTACACGGAGCCGCTGTTCGAACTTCACGGGTTTATCCAGGCTGCCTCAAACAGGGTTATGCAATGCCTGGAACAACTCCCCGCACCAGATCGCCAGGCTGCCCTTATCCTATTCACCGCCCATAGCCTCCCGCACAGTGATCCCAGGGTCGAACTTTATGCCAGGCAAGTGGATCGTTCGGCAAGACTTGTGGCCAAAAAGATAGATCATGCAAACTGGAAACTCGCGTACCAGAGCCGCAGTGGGCGGCCTCAAGATCCCTGGCTGGAGCCGGACGTCAACGATGTCTTGCGGGAACTCGGAGCCAGCGGGGTCAAGCACGTTGTTGTAGTGCCGATCGGTTTCGTATCCGACAACATCGAGGTATTGTACGACCTTGACATCGAAGCAATGGACACGGCAAGGCAAGTGGGCATCACCTTGCTGCGCGCCAAGACGGTTTGTGATGACCAGTTATTTGTAAACGGTCTGGCAGATCTCGTATCCAAGGTTTCAGGTTAGTTGTGAAATTGGAGTTGTTTCTGGCAGAATATCAAAACTATCACGAAATCACGAAAACACGAAAGAATACACTTATTCTTTTTATCTTGTTTCGTGCTTTCCCTGGCCCAGACCTGGCACATAGGCTAAGTCGGCGGCTGATCCGGGCACGTAGCGCCCCTGGCCCAGACCGAGATTTGTCAGCTTGTAGCCTATAGTAAGCATGAGCGCCAGGGCGGGCAGGGCAGGCAAGTTTTCGTGTTTTCGTGATTATTTTTTTGGTCCCGGGGTTAGGCTTGTTTTAGAAATGGTTGATCAACGACAGACTAAACGGATCATAATCATTGGAGGAGGTATTACCGGGCTTAGCGCAGCCTACCGGCTGTCAGAGCTTAGCGGTGAACGAAATCACCTGTTGGACGTCACGTTAATCGAGGCTCGTGACCGGTTGGGCGGTGTGATTCATACGGTCAAACAGGATGGGTTTTTGATCGATTCGGGTCCTGACAACTTCATCACCGCCAAACCGTGGGCACTGGCGTTGGCCCGCCGACTCGGGTTGGAATCAGAACTGCTGTCAACAAGTGAAGCTCACCGCCGTGCACTGGTCGTACGCTGCGGCAAGTTATTGCCAATTCCTGAAGGGTTTCTTCTGATGGCGCCAACGAAGTTCATGCCGATGATTACCACACCTCTTTTCTCTGTGCCCGGCAAATTAAGGATGGCAATGGAGATGTTCCTGCCTGCAAGGAAAGTAAATGAGGACGAATCTCTGGCCTCCTTTGTCAACCGGCGATTTGGGCACGAGGCCCTGGACCGCGTGGTGCAGCCCCTGATCAGCGGCATCTATACCGCAAGACCGGAAAGGCTAAGTCTGCGGGCAACCATGCCGCGGTTCCTCGATCTGGAAACCAAGTACGGCAGTGTGATCAAGGGGATGCGGCGCGAAGGGAAACGACACAAGACCAAGGGGAGTGGGGCACGTTACGGCATGTTTGTGACCTTTAGAGACGGCTTGCAGACACTTATCTATGCCCTGAGGGATCGATTGAATCATGTTCGCTTCCGATTGAACGAGCATGTTATCCGGGTAGACAAGAAGACCAACAGCGCTCAGATTCCTTGCTGGTGCGTTGAGCTAAAAGACGGTACATCCATAGAAGCAGACGGTGTCATCATAGCCGGGCCCTCCCCACACGCAGCAAGGTTGCTCACCGGGGTAGATACAACACTGAGCCGGAAGTTGTCAGAGGTTCAATATGCATCTTCCGCTGTTATCCATCTTGCCTACCGACGTGAACAAGTGGCACATCCCTTGGACGCTTTCGGATTAGTCGTTCCGATCACTGAAACGCGCAGCATAATTGCGGCATCGTTTAGTAGCGTAAAATATGAAGGCCGAGCACCGGAGGGGTATGTCTTGCTGCGAGCCTTTATGGGCGGAGCGTTGCACCCGGATATGATGCAGCACAATGACAAAGAGCTGATTACCGCTGCTCGCTGCGACCTGGATTATTTGCTGGGCATTACCACGGCCCCACATTTTGCCATCGTGCACCGCTGGCGAGAATCGATGGCACAATACGATGTTGGTCACCTTCAGAGAGTGGCGGCCATTCGGAAGCACTTAAGCGAGCACAAGGGTTTGCAACTCGCAGGCAATGGTTTCGAGGGCGTAGGGATTCCAGACTGTGTTCGTGCCGGAGAGCGCGCCGCTGAAGAACTTCTGACCACCTTAGGTCCTTAGGGCTTGCGCAAAAATAACTTACCATTTTGGCATTTCAGCTTCAGGCCATCTTTGGCCGATACTCATTCGCAAAATCCGCGAAATAGCCAGCTATTCCTGTGGTTTTGCTCAATCGGATCGTCCAAATTTAACCCAAATCTGAGCGCCAATTCTGTCAAGTTATTCTTGCGCAAGCCCTAAGCGTCTAAATTCAGCTTTTCAGCAAAACGAGCGGTAGTCAATCTGGGGAAAGATATTGTCCCGGCTCTCAATCATTGAGAGCCACTCTTCGTCTATCCTGCATGCTTCAATTTCATTCATCAGCCTGTTTAGTCGCAAAAGGTGGGT
>JAIWEZ010000054.1:0-10359 GCA_048631945.1 Gammaproteobacteria bacterium
TTGCGCTTTAAATCGGCAACGAGATCTTGAGCGTAATTTGCCGCATTCTTATACCAGATCTTTCCGTCTCCATGTTCTGTGCAGAATTTACACATGGTCTTTCCTGTTCTTGTTCAAAAAATAGTTTTTGGGGAAAAGCAAGGGAAAGGCAGCGACTTCTTATCAATCCTGATGAAAGAGAAAGTTATCCGGCTGTTACTCTTCGCAAATGGATAAAATCGGCCTGTCCACGCAAGACTTTTGCGATACCATCTTGCATCAGGCCGCGCATTCCTTCTTGGATAGCAAGATCACGAATTTCCGCCACTGACCCATTTTTTGATATCATGCTTCTCATTTCAGGAGATGACACTAATAACTCATGGATTCCGGTTCGGCCTTTGTATCCCGATCCCCCACACTCATCGCAGCCTACGGCTTTGTAAAGCTTTAAATCGGCCTTATTCACACCCAGTTCTGAAAAATATTCCTCACCATACGCCTTGGCCAGTTGCTCATACTCGTGGTCGGAGGGTGTATAGGGCTGCTTGCAATTACTGCAAAGGGTAAGTAACAGCCGTTGGGCAAGGATCCCTAGCAAGGCATCTGCGAAACTCAACGAGTCTAGTCCGAGGTCAAGCAAACGGGTAATGGTCTCCGGAGCAGAATTTGTATGGAGGGTAGAAAAAACAAGGTGCCCGGTTAGAGAAGCCTCAACACCAATATGGGACGTTTCTTGGTCACGCATTTCGCCGATCAGAATCACATCCGGATCGGCACGCAGGAAAGCACGCAATGCAGCGGCAAAATCAAAGCCTATTTTTGGGTTGACCTGCACCTGCTGCAGACCGGGTTGAGTGATTTCTACAGGATCTTCTGCCGTCCAGATTTTGCGGTCGGGAGAGTTGATGTGCCCCAAGATCGCGTGGAGCGTCGTGGTCTTTCCAGAACCCGTAGGACCAACAACCAGAAAGATACCGTGTGGCTTGGAAATCAATTCCAGGACAGCCTTTTCGTTCCGTTCGGACAAGTTAAGCTTATCAAAGGGCAACGCGTCGCCGGAGGAAAGTACACGAAGTACCGCACTCTCACCATTAACAGTTGGAAGAGTAGCCACACGCAATTCAATAGGTTTCCCTTTGTACATGGTTGCAATCTTGCCGTCTTGAGGCTTGCGGCGCTCAGCAATATCCAATCGGGACATAATCTTTATGCGTGCGATAACGGCACGAATATGACTAGACGGAATCCTTAAAATCCGACGACAGACCCCGTCAATACGCATGCGAACGTTCGCGTTTTCTTTTCCTTTACCAGGTTCGATATGGATGTCGGAAGCATTATATTTACTTGCGTCTAATATCAGCCGGTTGACAAGCTGGACGACAGTCGCCTCATTTTCACTTACGGATGAGATTGTCTCGCCGTCCTCATCATCCTCTTCGAAAGCTACCTCATCTCGTAAGCGTCCTACCAGATCATCCAGATTAACCGCATTTCTCGACTCAGATATTGATTCGATTCCCTCACCAAGATAACGCAAGATATCCTCCACCAGTCCGACCCGAAACTCATAGCTACGCACATTGAGCCCCTGCTGGATCTCCATAATACGGTTGGAATCGTTGGGATTGTCGATGAGAATAGTAGCCTTATCCTGATCACCAGCGATTGGTACCCAGCAGTGGGCTTTCAAGTAAGCTGTATTAAGTTTCTTTAATAGCTCACCGGGCAGTTCAATATCGGGGTCATATTTGAAAAAGGGTATCTGATAGTAATGTTCAAGCGATTCCCCGATTTCATCGGGGGTCAGCCTAAACTCTTTTAATAAGCAATACGCCACCGAACTATTCTCTTTAGCGGCTTGGCTTTCAGCCTCCTTCAGTTTTTCGGGTGTTATGACTTTTCTGTGGAGCAAATAATCAAATGGACCTCGCGTAGCCTGCAGATCATACTGAAATTTTTGCCCTATGATTTGAGCCACCTCTTGGGCCTGCATGAGATCTAACTCCGCAAAAGTGACCTCTCCTACCCGATTCATGACTTGAAGGACGCCTAGCATGGTATTATTGAACTTAATAGGAACAACCATCATGGAGCGAGTACGAAAACCGGTACGTTGATCATAACTGTGATCGAATTTCAATTTAGGATGCAGGGAGACAAGGTGCTCTGTGTCGTAGACATTATCAATCCGCAAGGGCAGCTGGCTCAACGCAACGAAACTGGCAATGGACGTGGGAGTTAAGGGGAGTCGGATCTCATTGACCTCAACACCGGTCTTGTACCTGGAAACAATCTCACGGCCGTTACGTGCTCGCCGGTAGACCGTCAAACGCTCTGCTCTTACGAGCGACAACAACCCTTTCTCAAGATGGGGTAACACATCTTCAAATCTATCTGCTTCATGAATATCCCGGTATACTGAATTTAACTGTTGCTGATATTCCAGAGAGCTTTTGAGTTGCTCGTTATTTGCCTGACTTGATACTTGACTAGTTGCCATTTCTTCTCCCCCTTTATTTAGCTGTTCATGAAGGAAAGCTAAAATGATACCTTACACTGCCCGGGCCAGGGTCAAAACATCTACAAATTCTGCTCCGGCCTTCATCAAGACCCGAGCACACTCATTCACCGTGGCACCGGTCGTGTAAACGTCGTCCACCAAGAGGATCTTACGACCCCTTATTTTCTCTAAATGGCGCAGGGAAAAGGCGCCTTTGATGTTTTTCCGGCGCTCCAGACGGCTGAGTGTGGTCTGAGGTTCTGTCCACCGGCTACGACACAGCGTTAGGCCGTCTAAGGTGATTCCCTCCTTTTTTGCCCAACTCCTGATCAAAAGGTATGCTTGATTAAATCCCCGTTCCCGGAGGCGCTTCACATGAAGAGGCACTGAAATAAGTAGATCAATGCCGCCCGCATCCCAGAATTGAAAAAACGTCTCCCTGGCAAGGGCGCTCAATGGACGGGCAAGAGAACTCTTTTTTCGATACTTAAGCATATGAATGGACTCCATTAGGCTGCCGTCATATACCCCGAAGGCCCTTGCCATTCTGAAATATTTTTTTTCAAGGAGGCACTCGGAACACGTATGGTTGTCTCCTTCCCGGGAAACAAACGGGAGACCGCATCTTGAACAAAAAGGGGGAACAATTGGTGTAAGGTCCTTTCGGCAGGGCTCACAAAAGTAAAGCTCAGTGAGATCAGAGAACGGATACGAGGCATCCAATCCGGCATGGGTCTGCCGGGAATCATAATAATCACCACATATGAGGCACTTGGGCGGAAAAACAGTGCTTAGAAGTGCCTGCGAAATTCTTTGCAGCAAGGGGAACATAAGCCTTCATTTGTCATTCGTCATGGGGTGTTTTCGTGATTATTCTTTCGCGTGTTTGCTCCCCCATTTTTCCAGCTACGTTAGCTTCTCAATGACGGCCCCTGCAAATTCAGAGCACTTGAGCTCCCGGCTGCCCGGAATCTGGCGGGCCAGATCGTGAGTTACAAGGCCATCCGAGATGCTTTTCCGGATGGCTTGCCCAATCGCCGAAGCCGCCTCTACCCATCCCATATACTCCAGCATCATAACGCCGGATAGTATCAGCGAGACTGGATTTGCCCTGTCCTCACCGGCGTATTTGGGGGCTGTGCCGTGAGTGGCCTCAAAGACTGCATATCTGTCCCCAAAATTGGCCCCTGGGGCCATCCCAAGACCACCCACCTGGGCGGCCAGGGCATCAGAAAGATAGTCCCCGTTCAGATTTGGAGTAGCAATAACATGATAGGCCTCAGGCCTAAGCAGTACTTGCTGAAACATCATGTCAGCGATCCTGTCTTTGATAACCACTTTACCAGGCGGAACTTTACCGTCCGGCTGAAACTCGATGTCTGATTCAACCACGACGTGATCACCGAACATCTCATGTGCAGCCTCATAGCCCCACTTCATAAAGGCCCCTTCAGTATACTTCATGATATTTCCCTTGTGTACCAAGGTCACGCTGGGGAAATCGTGGTCCAAAGCATATTGGATGGCCCTTGCCACCAGCCGCCTTGAAGCCCTTCGGCTCATCGGCTTTATGCCAATGGCGGAATCCTTGGCCACATCAACTCCCATTCTATCCTTCAGAAAGGCGATCACCGCCTGGGCTTCCCTGGTTTGAGCTTCCCACTCGATCCCGGCATATACGTCTTCTGTGTTCTCCCGAAACACAACCATTTTGACCCTTTCCGGATGCCTCATTGGGCTGGGAATACCTTCGATATATCGAATGGGCCGAACACAGGCATACAGGTCAAGTTTTTGTCGCAAAGAGACATTAATACTGCGAACCCCCTTCCCTACCGGCGTAGTCAGCGGCCCCTTGATGGCTACCACGTGATCCCTTATCGCCTGCAAAGTCGCCGGGGGAAGCCATTCACCTGTTTCTTGATATGCCTTCTCCCCTGCCAATACCTCCAGCCATATAATCTTGCGGCGGTCTCCGTAAGCAAAACTGATGGCAGCTTCCAAGACACCCTTGGCAGCAGCCCAGATGTCGGGGCCGATCCCGTCTCCTTCAATGAACGGAATGACAGGGGTGTCAGGAACCAGAAGTTTGCCTTCTGCTACCATGGTAATCCGATGCGTTTCAGGTCGGGATTTTTCTTCAGACTCCATATGTTCTCCCAACGCCAACTCAAGCAGCCGACCATTTTTTGAGATAGATCTGTACGATAGATACGGCAGCCGGCGTGATCCCAGAAATTCTGGAGGCCTGTCCCAAAGAGATCGGATGAATCCTTGAAAGCTTCTCCTTGACTTCATTGGAAAGCCCGGGGGTTTGCCAATAATCGAAGTCATCCGGAATATGGGTCCCTTCCAAACGCCTTAGGCGTTCAACCTGCTCCATCTGGCGGCGGATATATGCCTCGTACTTGACGAAGATGGTGGCCTGTTCGGTCACCTCGCTGTCAAAAGAAAGGATGCGGTTGTCAATCTTTGCAATATTGGAAAGGTCGGCCCCAGGTCTTCTTAGCAGATCCTTCAAGGTGGCCGGTTGATTGATAGAGCCAAGATCCAGACCTTCAAGCATGCGGTTCACATCCGGCCTTGGGTTCAAACGAACGTCTGAAAGGAGTGCTAAAAGTCTCTCGATTGCCTCACGCTTTTCTTGAAACCTTTCGTAGAGTCCCCGGGACACAAGGCCGATCTGATATCCGAGATCCCGAAGACGCAAGTCTGCATTGTCCTCCCGAAGGAGAAGACGATACTCGGCCCTTGAGGTAAACATCCGATAAGGATCCTTGGTCCCCTTGGTCACCAGGTCATCTATCATAACACCGATATAGGCCTTTTCCCGGCTGAGAATTATTGGAGGTTCTTCTCTCACTTGGCGCACCGCGTTGATCCCAGCCATGATCCCCTGGCCTGCCGCCTCCTCATAACCGGAGGTACCGTTGATCTGACCCGCCAAAAATAACCCTCCAATAATTTTACATTCCAAACTAGGTTTGATCTGAACCGGATCAATATAGTCATACTCTATGGCGTACCCGGGGCGCACGATCTCTGCATGTTCAAGCCCTTCAATAGACCGTAGCATCCTTATCTGCACATCGACCGGCAGGCTAGTTGGAACACCATTTGGATAAATCTCCGTCGTTCCAAGCCCCATGGGCTCAAGAAAGATCTGGTGGCGCGGTTTATCCGGAAACCGAACTACTTTATCTTCAATAGATGGGCAATAGCGTGCCCCCGTCCCTTTTATGACACCCGTGAACAGGGGGGAACGATCCAGGCCCGTCTTAATGATCTCATGGGTGCTCTTGTTCGTGTAGGTAATGTAACACGGAACCTGTTTCTGATTAATGGACTTTGTCTCAAAGGAAAAGGGAACCGGCGGTTCATCTCCATACTGAGGTGTTAGCTTGGAAAAATCGATAGTACGTCCGTCCAGCCGTGGGGTGGTACCGGTCTTGAGGCGACCTACACTTAAACCCAATGCCCTTAGATTGTCTGAAAGCTTGTTTGAAGGAGGATCCCCCATGCGGCCGGCAGGAAAGTTATTGAGCCCTATATGTATCAGACCTTTAAGGAAGGTGCCGGTAGTCAGAATAACTGTTTTTCCAAGAAACGTCTCCTGAATACTCGTTGTCACACCCCTGACCACTCCATCTTCGACGATCAATGAATCCACTATCGCCTGTTTAATATCGAGATTCTCCTGTTGCTCTAAGATCCCCTTCATGCGAAGGCGATATTGTTCTTTGTCGGCCTGGGCCCTTGATGACTGCACGGCAGGCCCTTTCTTGGTATTTAGACGACGAAACTGGATGCCTGTGGCATCAATATTTTTGGCCATCTCCCCGCCCAAGGCATCGATCTCACGCACAAGATGACCCTTGGCCAAACCTCCTACTGCCGGATTGCATGACATCTCTCCAATGTGATCTACATTAACGGTAACCACCAGAGTAAGATGTCCTAAGCGGGCGGCAGCCAAGGCGGCCTCGCATCCGGCATGACCAGCCCCCACAACGATAACGTCGTATTTCTTGGAATATCCATGCATAACAAAAAACTAAAGAGTGCCAACAACCTGTTGACTCAGGCTCTAAGAAATTTTCGAATTTCTGCTAGACTAAAAAAACAGGTAGTGTCCGTTGATTGTTGTTAGTTGTCCGTTGCTAAAGCTGCAAAATACAGTTATTTCGGATAGATAGCAAAAATGGATGCGGGTAATCTGATGTGCCACCTAACCCTATGAAAATATTTATACAACTGACTACTAACAACGGACCACTGACATTACGCGAATTTCGTGCTTCGAGTTTCACATTTTAACGACTCAACGCCAAGATCATGTTTGCTTTGGTTATTGTAAATAACTTCTGGGACACGACACTAGGCCTATTAAATCTCCTCGACCTTCAAGACAAGGTGATCCACCCCCGTCACGCGGATCTTGGTGCCTGCCTCGATCGGTTCCGCAGCCTCAGCGTTCCAAAGTTCCCCATGGACAAAGACTTTGCCTGCAGGCGCAAGCCTCTCCTTGACCACTCCGACATCCCCGATTAACCCCTTGTTGCCGGTCCTGGGTTTGGATATCTGGGAGCGAAATACTAGGCTGGCCACGACTACAAAAAAGCCGGAGACCATAATAACTGTCGGAATCAATACACGCAAAGATAGACGTAACTCGGGTCCCCCACCCTCGAACAGCATCAAGGACCCCAGAAAAAGCGAGATGATGCCACCCAGGCTCAGAAGACCGTAGCTGGTTATTTTCATCTCGAGAATAAAGAGGATAAGAGCAATGGCAATCAGCAAGAAACCTGCGTAGTTGACCGGAAGTGTCTGAAAGGCAAAAAAGGCCAAAATAAGGGAAATGGCCCCAATAACGCCCGGGAAGATAGCGCCGGGATGGGAAAGTTCAAAATATATTCCGGCCATGCCGATCATCATGAGAAGATAGGCAATGTTGGGATCACTCAAGGTTTTAAGGATCTTGTCCCTGAAGCTTTCTGTTAGAATTACCCGCTTGACTCCTTTGGTGCGTAATGTTCCTTTTTCCTTTAATTCTCGACCATCTATCTTTTCAATGAGATCGTCCAAATCCTTGGCAATGAGGTCAATAACCTTGAGGTCCAGGGCCTCTTTCTCTGTGACCGAGACGCTTTCACGAATAGACTTTTCAGCCCATTCGCTGTTGCGACCCCGCTTTTCTGAAATACTCTTGGTATAGGCCACCATGTCGTTGACGACTTTTTCGGCCATGGCCTTGTCCATCTCCTTTTGCCCGAGGTTCACGGGATGGGCTGCACCAATATTGGTACCAGGAGCCATAGCCGCAATGTCACTCGCAAGGGTAATCATCACGCCGGCAGAGGCAGCCCTCGCCCCACTCGGCGAAACATAGACCACCACAGGAATCTCAGAGGCCAACATGGCCATGACGATTGAACGCATTGAAAGGGCCAAGCCACCGGGAGTATCGAGTTGGATTACAAGACAGCCGGCCCCTTCCCTGGAAGCCTTTTCCATACTTCTTATGAGATACGCTGCAAGGCCTGGATTGATAGTGCCTGATGCTTTGACCACATAGACCTCTCCTCTATCGGCATGGGCGGCAAAGGGAAAAGTCGCGACTAGCACGGCCGTAAGTAGCACTGCGATAAGGATATTTCGTAATCCTTCACCCCCACCCAAACCCTCCCCCCCTGGCCCAGACCTGGATAACAGGCTTGATAAATCGATTCGAGCGTCTAGCGCCAGGGCGGGCTTGAAGGGGGAGGGCAGGGTGGGGGTGACTGTTACAATGTTTCTAAGCCTTTTCATATGCCTCCTGTAGCTTTTGCATATCTTCCCAAACATCACGCTTCTTGGACGGATTTCTCAGGAGAAAGGCCGGGTGATATGTAGGAAGAAGATGAATACCTTCATAGTTATGAAAGTGCCCCCGCAATCGAGAAATGGGCGTTTTGGTTCCAAGGAGTGTCTGGGCCGCAAAGGTGCCTAGGGCACATATGAACTTGGGTCTTATGGCCTTCAACTGCCTGTGTAGAAAAGGGATGCAGGCGCCGATCTCGTCCGATTCAGGATTTCGATTTCCTGGGGGGCGGCACTTTATGATATTGCAAATATAGACATCCTCTCGGGTCAATCCTATGGCCCGGAGTATCCTAGTAAGGAGCTGACCTGCCTGACCCACAAACGGCAGGCCCTGAATGTCTTCTTCGTAGCCTGGGGCTTCGCCTACCAAGACAAGCTTTGCCCTGGGATTTCCAGCTCCAAAAACGATATGTTTGCGCCCTTTGTGGAGTTTACACCTGTGGCAGGTGCCGAGATCGTTTTGGATCATGTCCAGGGTTTCGGTCATGTTCTCTTTGAACCGGTCGTCTAAGGTCCTAAGAGAGTTTTCAGACAAGGCCACGCCTGCAAACCCCAACCCCTTCATGTATTGGAGATAGCCCTTGACATCCTCGATAATTTCAGACAAGAGCCGGGCGGATTTGTCACTATACGGTTGAATAGATTCTGTCATGTGTGCCGATCCCTTATCCCTGATACTGGATGCTTGATCCTGGATCCTTGATGCTGGATACTCGATACTGGATAATGCCTACTGGCCACTTACCACTGACCACTGACAACACTCACTTTTTCTTAATCTCCAACACCCTGTCCAATATAATATCTGCAAGGTCCTCCTTGTCCATAACCGGCAGATCCTCGGCGCGGCCGTCTCTGTAGAAAAGGGTCACCTGATTGGTGTCTGAACCAAAACCTGAATCAGCCCGTCCGATGAGGTTGGCAACAATTAGGTCTAAGTTCTTTGCGGTTAGCTTGGCACAGGCATTTTCCCGAAGGTTCTGAGTCTCTGCTGCAAAACCAACCAAAATCTGACCCGTCTTGTTTTCTCCCAGCGCCTTCAAGATGTCAGGGGTCTGTTCAAGGCGTAAAGGCTGCGCCATCTGATCCTTTTTTACCTTATGTTCAAAAAGACCGGCGGGCCTCCAGTCCGATACCGCAGCGGCCTTTACTATAATCGTGGTTTGTTCCACATGGTCCATCACTGCCTTGAACATCTCTTCAGCGGTACTGACCCGGATCACCTTGACACCCTGAGGGTCAGGAAGCGCAGTGGGGCCACTAATCAATACGACTTCAGCCCCCCGTCGCCTGGCAACACGCGCAATGGCGTGTCCCATCTTGCCCGAAGAAGGATTGCTTATGAACCTGACGGGATCGATCGGTTCCTGAGTAGGTCCTGCAGTTATTAGGATGCGCTCTCCGGCCAGATCGTAAGTACACAACAGGGAACGAAGTTCCTCTGCTATTGTCTCGACATTTGGCAGCCGGCCTGGACCCTCGTGGCCACAGGCCAGTGACCCGGTCTCGGGACGGAGCACCTTGATGCCGGCCTGCTCAAGCCTCACTATGTTATCCTGAACCACACGATTTTCATACATGCGAACGTTCATGGATGGACATACCAGGATTGGCACCCGAACCGACAAGACAAAGGTGGTCAGGGGATCGTCTGCAATCCCATGGGCCATCTTGCCAATGATATTGGCAGTGGCCGGCGCAATGACGACAGCATCCGCCTTGTCTGCCCATTCAATGTGTCGAAAGGGGGCATCTTCTTGCCGGCCGAACATGCGTGTCCATACCGGGTGACCTGAAAGGGCCTCAAAAGTGAGAGGGCCAACAAACTCCTGGGCGCTGCCGGTCATAATCACCCGGATTTGAGAGCCGGACTTAACAAGGGTTCTTAGAAGCTCCACGGCCTTGTATGCAGCAATGCCGCCGCAAACACACAGGACAATCTGTCTATCTTTCAATGGATTTGCCACGTTCGTTTTTCTCTATCGGGAACTCATGATTGGGTAGTGTCT
>JAIWEZ010000055.1:0-10358 GCA_048631945.1 Gammaproteobacteria bacterium
AAGGATATCAGGTGAAATTTCCCGGCCTCAAATGCCATAACTGTGCCGACGATTACCGGGATAATGCCTGCCCACAGCGTTTTTGGCCTGGCGGCCAACAACCAGACTTGCCATGTTTTGTATTTGTATGCAGTCTGAACGGTCATAATTGGGACTTCTTAGTTCTTGGGCATCGTCGCTATTTCGAGAAATATTTCCCAGTCAGTGGTCCGTTGTCAGTTGTCAGTTGTTTTTTGCAACAGACTACGGACAACACACAACAGACCGTTCCGACGAAGAAGGGACAACGGACAAGTGCCTTTAATCAGGAATAGCAGTTCATGGCCATGGAGGGTAAAGATTGCATTTAAGGATTGCGTGTGAATTTGGAAAAGTCAGGCTTTCTTTTTTCTAAGAAGGCATTTCGACCCTCCTGGCCTTCCTCTGTCATATAAAACAGCATGGTCGCATTGCCTGCCAATTCCTGAAGCCCCGCCTGACCATCGCAATCCGCATTTAATGCGGCCTTAAGGCATCGTATGGCCATTGGACTGTTCATCAATATCTCCTTACACCATTTTACGGTTTCCTCTTCTAGCTTGTCATAGGGAACCACATGATTGACCAGACCCATTTCCAGGGCCTGCCGGGCATTGTATTGTCTACACAAGAACCAGATCTCTCTGGCCTTTTTTTGACCCACTATTCTGGCCATGTAGCTGGAACCATATCCGCCGTCAAAAGAACCCACCCTGGCCCCGGTCTGTCCGAAAACGGCATTATCCGCCGCAATTGTCAGATCACACAGCATCTGCAAAACATTGCCTCCGCCAACTGCATATCCGGCAACCATGGCAATCACAGGCTTCGGCATGGTTCTGATCTGTCTCTGCAAGTCCAAGGCATTCAGCCGGTGAACACCCGTGTCATCCTTATACCCGGAATCTCCCCGCACTCTCTGGTCACCGCCTGAGCAAAAAGCTTCTTTGCCCTTACCTGTCAAGATAATCACGCCGATACTCGTATCCTCCCGGGCATCCCCTAAGGCAAGCTGGATTTCCTTAATTGTCAAGGGCCTAAAAGCATTCCTCACATTGGGACGGTTTATGGTAATCTTTGCGATCTCCTCTGCCTTTTCATATTCGATGTCTTGAAACTCCTGTACTTTGTTCCAGTTAATTACGCTCATGTAGATATCTCTCCTTCAAAAAATACGCCAGAGTCTTCCTGAATTCTTCAGGGGCCTCAAGGTGTGTATTATGTCCTGCTTCAGGTATCAGATGCACTTGAGAATCCTTGAGATAATCCTTTATTCGGTAGACAATTTTCTTATACTTATCGTCCAGGTCGCCTGCAATCAACAAGACAGGCATATTAAGCTCATCAAGTTTATCCCATAAAGAGGGCTGCCTTCCAACACTTAGTTCCCGGAGTACCTTTGCCATCCAAGCCGTATCGTTATTTTTTCTGACAGCCTTTATCATATTCAATCTTTCCGGATGCCTCTTTAACGTTCTAAAAAGATCTGCCTCATACCAGTTCTCTATGTACCGGGAGATGCCCACTTTCTCGATCTCTCTTGCCCTTTGGTGATCCAAGGCCAGCCTTTTATCTCTTTCTTTATCATCTTGGAGACCCGGGTTAACTCCTTCGAGCACAAGGGCTTTAAACCTTTCCGGATGTTTTGTTGCGGCATATAGCGCCACTCTTGCCCCCATTGAATACCCAACAAGAGCCCCGGATGCCAACTGTAATCGCTCCATGAGGCTCATAAGCCCCATGGCAACCAAATCAAATTCAAGGGGGTCGGCCAAGGTTCCGATCATCGATTTCCCATGCCCCGGAAGATCCGGCAAGATGCAATAATATTCATTCTCAAATTTTTTTGTAATTTCCAGCCAATCCAGGGATATGCCCATAAATCCGTGAAGAAAAATCAGGGGCGGCTGAAACCGATTCCCTTTGGTGATGTAATGCCAATGCAATTGAGCAGACATCTGTTCCTCGTAACCCTTCACCGCAGAGACCGCAAAGCTCGCAGAGAAACTATTCCTTTAAACCAAGAACTAACCTGCGTATGCCACTTTTAAGCACTTTGACATTAAAATTGATCAAAAGCCCCACCTTGCAGCCAGACAACTTCAGATAAGACAGAAGCTGAGCCTCGTGGATCGGCTCCAACCTCTCTACCGCCTTGAGTTCGATTATTACCTTTCCTCCCACCAAAAGATCGATTCGATAGCCACAGTCTACCTTTACACCTCGATATTTTACGGGCAGGGCCTTTTGTTGTTCCACTGTCAACCCTCGCTCAACCAATTCGAAGGCTAAACATGCTTCATAGGCTGATTCAAGCAGACCAGGACCGAGCTCCCTATGGACTGCTATCGCTGCCCCGATGACCGATTCTGTGATCCTATTTAACTGTTTTGTCATCTCTTTCCTCTGCGGTCTTTGCGGTCTCTGCGGTGAACGATGACTCAGCTATTGAAAAATTGTGATTCTATTTTCTCTGAAACCTTTTTCCACATCATTTCAAGCTCAACACGATTTCTCTCCCGCTCTGTGCGAACCTCAATAATGGAGGAAATACCCGAATCGATTGCTCTCTGATATGCCCTTCTAAACGATGACAGTGAGTCCGGACTTTCATAGGGGAGTCCGAACAATTCTGCCGCTTTATTGAATCTTAGGCCATGGGGTGTAGCAAAAAAGGTTTCAAACCACTCAGTTAATTGGGCAACGGGTAAAAATGAGAAAATGCCGCCCCCATCATTGTTCAACACAACGAGCGTAAACGGCGCCTCGATCTTTTTTATCAATGCCAAAGAATTTATGTCATGCAAAACAGCCAAGTCCCCGACCAGCAGCGTTGTCGGGCGATTCAATCCTGAGGCAAATCCAATCGCAGATGCGATTGTCCCGTCAATGCCGTTTGCGCCACGATTACAACCAATGGCAAGACGTTTATCAGAGATAGCAGCAAAAGCATCTGCTTCGCGAACCGGCAAGCTATTGCTCAAGAATATGGCACTTTCATCAGCAACAGATTCAAAAATGATATGGGACAGAGCCCATTCGCTGATATCGTCCAATGCGGAAACAGAATCTCTGATGACGATGCGGCTGATCTCCTCTGCCTGGCGAAAGATGCCTGTGAGTAGCGAGGTATTCTTTTGTATTCCCTCTGACAATAGTAAGGCAAATCGTCCAGGATTTGTCTCAATCCTTTGCGTTACCCGAAACATCGGGTCCTGGCGAAAAGGATGATTATCTACGACTATATATTCTGCACGACTTTCTTCGATGTACTGATTCAAGGACTTAGATACCGGCATGCCTCCAATGTGTAATATCAGGTCCGGTGAAAACTCTTTGCGGAATTTCTCCTTTCGAAGATAAAGGTCGTAGTGGGCAATGACGTTATGGGCGCTTTCTGAAGCTGAATAGACAAAACGGATTCCGGAATTAATGTCCGCCAATAGGGGCCACCCCAAATCAGATGCCAATCCTATGATGGCCCCTTTGTCTGTCCCCTCCGATAACTGGCCCGCAATCAACAAGCCGTTCTTGGAACTGCTAATCATTGTCCTTATCCGGTCAACATCTTCTACGGAAGTTGTTGATTGCGATGTGGCGTATGTGGTAAAGGGGCGGTTCGTTTTTTTCCACGGATCCAGAACAGAAAGATACTTGTCCCAACTCTGTTCTTCCTGGATGGATATCAAAGGCTCTCTAAATTGGCAGTTTATCTGCACCGGACCTGCCGGTCGATTGGCGGCACGATAAACAGCCTGGTCAACAGTGGTGAGCAAAAATGATGGGGAGATATCCGTATCAGGTGCAGGTAGGTCGAAATGCCATCGCAGGTAATCTCCGTAAATATTTACCTGATTGATCGTCTGCGGCGACCGCGTGTCCCTGAGTTCCACAGGCCGATCACTGCTTAATATCAAAAGCGGGACAGCGGATTGGCTGGCTTCGATCACCGCTGGGAAATAATTAGCCACTGCAGTGCCGGACGTACATATCAAGGCAGTGGGTCGACCTGTTGCTTTAGCGCAACCCATGGCATAGAATGCCGCGCCACGCTCGTCCGTGTGAACAACAGTCCTTGCCCGAATATTTTCAGCTGCCGCAATGACTAGCGGAGTGGAACGGGAGCCGGGTGAAATACAGAAAGTCGTCACCCCACACCGAACCAGTTCTTCAATAATTAAGCTTGACCAAACGTGATTCAGGCCCATTTTTGAGTCTTAATAACAGAAAGGAGTATTGGAGTACTGGATATTAGAGTGAACAGTCACTTTCACTCCTGGCTTCCGGAAAGAACCTTAAAGGCCGTAGACATCTTGTCTTCAATCTCTCTCCACTCCGATTCCGGGGTGGACCCTTTGACGATGCCGGCACCCGTGAAAAGAGAAACAACCCTGTCAGTTACCAGTGAGGAGCGGATACCCACCGCCATTTCAGTTAATTCATGAGATATGATTCCAATAGGACCAGCATACCATCCCCTGCTGAAAGGCTCCAGTTTTTCAATAAGACTTATTGCAGCAGATACAGGGCAACCTCCTACAGCCGCTGTAGGGTGCAGGCTGGAGACTATTTCTCCGATGGAAATGCCGTTTTCCAAAACACCGGAGACCTTAGAGACCAAGTGCTGTACATTGACCAGTTTCACAATCTCCGGTGAGCCGGGCAAGTCTATTTCTCCTGTTAATCGGTGAAATTTTGCAATCAAATCATCTGTGACGAATTTCTGTTCCGATAACTCTTTTTGGTTTTGCAATAGCCATGCACGTCGATGTTTGTCCTCATACGGATCAGCCCCCCGAGCAACACTACCGGACACGGCCTCGCTGATCAGCCGATTCCCCTTTATTATTAATAGACGCTCCGGTGTGGCACATAGGAATGCCTTGCCCTGCCTAGGTTGAAACAGAAAGAAATAACAACGGTCATTGGCGCTTTTGAGCCCATGCACATAATCAACAGCTTCAACAGCTTCCTTAAATATAATGTCAGTTCGTCTGGCAAGAACCACTTTGTCTATTTTACCATTATCTATTTTCTGAAGGGATGTTTTGATATTATTCTTCCAGCCTGCGTAATCCGGGTTATCTGTCCTAGTGATGACTTCCGGAAACTGATTCCTTATCGGAGATAGATCCTTTACTTTCGCCCTTTCATAAACATCCAATATCCTAGCAACGATGTCGTTTTCGTCTTCGTCATCTTCAAACAGCACGCCAACAGAGACATAGTATTCACTATTGTTTCGAAGCATCACGACTTGTGGAAGGACAAACCATAAGGGCGGAAAATCTTCCCATCTTTCGTCCTGTTTATCCTGGGGGAAAAAGCAACTGCCCCCTAGAAATCTTAAAAGTCCCTTTTGCGGATGCTTGTCAAGGATACCTGATAATTTGTCAAAAGCAGTCGAGATACGGGCGGGATCATTTTCGCTGACAGTCATAAGAGCGCCGAATCCGCCAATTTCCATACTCCCGTTCCTATCATACCAGTAAAGGCGCGGATAAACGGAATGACTTTTAAGCCACTGCAGGATATCTACCGGAGGTACTTTACAGGTAACCATCAAAGGAAGTGGTCCGGCTTGCCGGATCGCACTTCTCATGGCCGGCAAAAAGCGATGCACCTGGTTTTTTATATCTTCATGGTCAGTTATTTTAGACCCAACTTTCACCTTTTTCCTCAATTCCAACAAAATCCGGTATCACAACGTAGGATCCAAGCCATCCCAGCACTTCAGGCAGAGATCCTCTCCGGGAATGCCCAGGGCCGCCACAAACGAATCTAGGCTATTGTATTTCAGGGAGTCAGCGCCGATCTGATTTGCGATCCTAGCCTCCAGGTCTCTGAGTTGTTCCATTGAAGTAATATTGCCTGTCTTAAAATACCCTCGGGCTGCTAATTCTTCGTAACTCCGGGTGGAGATGCCGAAATCACAGGGATACATCAGGGGCGGACAGGCAATGCGCACGTGGATCTCTTTGGCCCCCGACTTTTTTAGGTCACGCACCTTGTGGAAGATCTGGGTGCCCCGGACGATCGAATCATCGCACAGGATAATTCGCTTGCCTCTTACTGCATAATGTAAGACCGAGAGCTTACGTTTTGCCATCTTTTCCCTGGCTAATTGATTCGATTGAGTATAGCTCCGGTCAGCATACCGATTATAGAGGAACACCTCCTGATAGTTGATCTTGGACATTTTATGGTATCCAAGGGCATGGCCGACTCCTGACATTGGTACCGCAGCAACCATGTCTGCCTCCAACCCCCCTTCGTCCATGTCCCGTTGTGCCAGGCTCGCGCCCAATTGGTTTCTGGCTTGCTGGACAGAGGCACCATCTATTATGGAATCGAGGCTCGCCGTATAGGCCCATTCAAAGGCACAATGGGCCCTGCGAGGAGAATCAAGCTGTGCCAGGGTCTGAAACCCCTTATCATTGATAAGCACTACCTCCCCCGGAAGGACGTCTCGGATAAGTTCCATATCAAGATTTTGTATGGCACGTGACTCTGATGAAACAGAGTACCTGCCGGGCCCCTGCCCCAAAACGAGTGGTCGGAATCCATAAATATCTCGTGCCGCATAAATGCCCTCCCCACTCAAAACTATAAGTGAGTAGGCACCCTTTACCTTTTTGGAAAGGGCGCAAATGCCTGCGACCACATTCTGTTCTTCCATAATGATCTTGGCAATGATCTCAATGTTATAACCTTTGAAAAAGGCCTTACCCCGCCCCTTCATATCGTCGATCAGTTCATCAGCATTGGAGACGTTGCCGCTGAATGCCACGGCAATCTCCCCCAGTTGGGACTGCCACCTTGCTGGCTGTCGCTCCCAGAGGCTCACATGCCCGATACCCCAAGTCCCCTTTAAGTATTCCAACTCTTCATATTTAAATGTATTCGCCACTTTGCCGTAATGGGTGACTTGGCGGATGTTGCCATCAAAGGTGGAAATGCCGCAGTATTCCTGGCCCCGGTGTTGCAAAAAATCAATCCCTTGAAAAATGTCATGGACACATTCGGTGTCTGAATATAGACCAAAAACGCCACAGTTGTCTTGCAATGACTTCATAGACTAGTCCTCACATCCTTTGCGGATTGCGGATCAATGTCATTAACTTAAGAGTCCAATCTCCCCCCTTTGCCAAAGGGGGGTCGGGGGGATTTTATCCAACTTCTCGAAATCCCCCTAAATCCCCCTTTTTTAAAGGGGGACTTTCAATGGCCATATCCCTTAAGTTAATGACATTGGATTGCGGATTGAAGGTTCTTTTCTTCTTCTTTGTATTCAGAATTCACTTAATATCTCTATGGTAGTTCTGAAGGGATTTCACTTGGCCATGGCCCTGCCGATTAGCAGCAATACCTTTGGCGGCTGCAACGGCCGCAGCTGCTGTGGTAATGTATGGCACCTTGTATTTAATAGCTGCCTTGCGAATATAAGAATCGTCGTGTTTGCTCAGTTTGCCGCTCGGTGTATTGATGATTAGCTGAATCTCTTTGTTCTTTATCCCGTCAACAATATTGGGCCGGCCTTCTTGCATCTTGCGGATGGCCTCGGATTCAATACCGTGGTCGGCAAGGAACTTGCGGGTCCCTTCAGTGGCCTTGATCTCAAAGCCCAGCTTGTCTAACTGCATGGCCGACTCCAAGACGGCATGTTTGTCCCTCTCAGACACGGTGATCAGCACGGACCCCTCGGAAGGAAGGTTTTGCTGTGCGCCCTCCTGGGCCTTGAAAAAAGCCAGCCCAAAAGAGTCGGCGAGTCCCAAGACCTCACCTGTAGATCGCATCTCCGGCCCCAGAAGAGGGTCAACCTCCTGAAACATGTTAAAGGGGAAGACCGCCTCTTTTACGCCAAAATGAGGGATTGTCCTGGGCTTCAAGTCGAGTTCGGAAAGCTTTTTGCCTAACATTATCTGAGTGGCAATTCGAGCCATCTGGATGTTGCACACCTTTGATACCAAAGGCACGGTTCGAGAGGCACGCGGGTTGGCCTCAAGGACGTAGACAACGTCGTTTGCTATTGCATACTGGATATTCATTAGACCTACGACTTTGAGCTCCACCGCAATTTTTTTCGTATACCTGTAAATGGTATCAATGTGCTTGGCAGGGATGCTGATCGGCGGAATCACACACGCAGAGTCTCCGGAATGCACGCCGGCCAGTTCGATATGCTCCATAACCGCAGGCACAAAGGCATCAGTGCCGTCCGCAATGGCGTCTGCCTCCGCCTCAATGGCATTTTCCAAGAACTTGTCGATCAGGATAGGCCGCTCAGGCGACACGTCCACGGCCACAGCTACATAGCGTTTGAGCATCTCCTCATCGTGAACCACCTCCATGGCCCGTCCTCCAAGGACATATGAGGGCCTGACCATGAGGGGATAGCCTATCCTTTCGGCTACCTCAAGGGCTTCACCCAAGGTGCTGGCCATGCCGGATTCGGGCTCGGGAATGCCAAGAGTGGCCATCATGTTGCGGAAGCGGTCACGGTCCTCAGCCAGGTCTATGGTTTCAGGTGACGTGCCGATGATCCTGACACCGGCCTCTGCCAGTTCATTTGCAATATTTAGAGGCGTTTGCCCACCGAACTGAACGATTACTCCTTCGGGCTTTTCCTTCTCGTATATGCTCAACACGTCTTCTACCGTAAGCGGCTCAAAGTACAGTTTGTCGGAGGTGTCGTAATCGGTTGAGACCGTCTCTGGGTTGCAGTTGACCATGATCGACTCGAACCCATCGTCACGAAGCGCAAAGGCGGCATGAACGCAGCAATAGTCAAACTCGATCCCCTGTCCGATACGATTAGGCCCTCCGCCCAAGACCATTATCTTGCGCCTCTTGCTTGTTGGTACCTTATCAGGCGCATTGTAGGTGGAAAAATAGTAGGCCGCATCCTCTACGCCGCTGACCGGTACAGGCTCCCACCCCTCGACCATACCCAAAGATGTGCGCTGCTGCCTGATATCCTTTTCAGGGATGCCGACAATCTGTGATAGGTACCGGTCTGAAAACCCATACCTTTTAGCCTGCTCCAAAAGATCGTCAGGTATCGTTTTCCCCCTGTATTTGAGCACCTTTTCTTCCAGCTCAACCAGTTCTTTCATCTGCTCGATAAACCACGGCTTGATAAAAGTCTTTTCATAAAGAGTGCCCACACCGGCACCTTTTCTTAGTGCTTCGTACATGATAAATTGTCGCTCGCTGGAAGGCTCGGCCAGAAGCTCCATCAGCTCATCCAGAGACCTCTCATGAAAGTCCTTGGCAAACCCAAGCCCGTAGCGACCGTTTTCCAGAGATCGGATCGACTTCTGGAAGGCTTCTTTGTAAGTCTTGCCGATGCTCATGACCTCGCCAACAGCCCGCATCTGTGTGCCTAGCCTGTCCTCAGCATTTTCAAACTTCTCAAAAGCCCACCGAGCGAACTTGACCACGACGTAGTCGCCCCACGGAGTATATTTGTCCAGGGTACCCTCTCTCCAGTACGGGATTTCATCTAGTGTCATACCCCCGGCCAACATGGAGGAGATAAGCGCGATAGGAAAACCGGTAGCCTTTGAGGCAAGGGCGGAAGAGCGAGAGGTCCTCGGATTGATTTCGATCACTACCACCCGGCCGGTCTTGGGATCATGGGCAAACTGGATGTTGGTGCCGCCAATTACTCTGATAGCCTCTACAATATCATAGGACCATTTCTGAAGACGCTTTTGCAGTTCAGGATCAATAGTGAGCATGGGCGCGGTACAAAAGGAATCGCCTGTATGAACTCCCATAGCATCCACATTCTCGATAAAGCAGACTGTAATCATCTGGTTTTTGTTATCGCGCACTACTTCAAGCTCTAGCTCCTCCCATCCCAGCACCGACTCCTCGACCAGAATCTGGCCCACAAGACTTGCCGAAATGCCGCGGCTGGCCACGGTCCGAAGCTCTTCCACATTGTAAACCAGGCCACCACCGGTTCCACCCATTGTATAAGCAGGACGAATCACAACAGGGTAGCCTAGCTCGGCAGCGATCTTTCCTGCCTCCTCCACGCTGAATGCAGGCTCACTTCTCGGCATCTCAATACCGAGCTGATTCATGGTCTCCTTAAAAGCAATCCGGTCCTCTCCGCGCTTAATGGCATCCACCTCAACTCCGATTATCTTGACGCCGTATTCTTCAAGCACACCGGTGCGGGCAAGCTCTGAGGAAAGGTTCAGGCCGGACTGACCGCCCAGATTCGGCAGGAGCGCATCCGGCCGTTCTTTTTCTATAATCTCCTTCATGGTCTGCAGGTTCAAAGGTTCAATGTAAGTCGCGTCGGCCAAGCCCGGATCGGTCATGAT
>JAIWEZ010000056.1:0-10338 GCA_048631945.1 Gammaproteobacteria bacterium
GTCTCTGACCTCTTGGGGAAGAACGTGATGCCATTTCTGGTCATGTTGATAATCATGGCCAACATCGGCGGAATGGCGACTCTGATAGGCGATCCCCCAAACATACTGGTTGGCAGTCGCGCCCTCGTTCCTGGGATGTCAGGACATCTCTCCTTCATGGACTTCCTTGTCAATCTCGGACCTCTTGCGCTGATCTGCCTTGGCGTGAGCCTGCTCTACCTGAGGCTGGCCGGGCAGCGTGACTTCTTCGCCTCGGCGGACGAAGCCGTCCGAACAGCGCCCGTGAACGTGTCCAGGTGCAGCCAGCCACCGGCGGTGCGGAGCAGGAGACCTCCGGACCCGGATTCGTCGGATACGATCATGTCGACCGGCCGCCCCAGACGTACCTCGTCCAACCATCGGTAACTGTCGGAATCGAGCGCAAGCAGCCGTCCATCGAGCACTGCCAGCCACAGCGTACGATTCAGCCGGTCGTAAGCCATGGCGGTGACCTCGACATCGGGCCAACCATCCTCGCGCGTCAGAGGAAACTCCCAGCGCCGGAATACGTCCCGGTTCACGAGCATCCCGCCGGAGGTGGCGGCGAACAGTCGATCCGACGAGCGCGCGAGTGCGGTCACGAAGCCAAAGTCCGCCACGAGCACGCGGTCCTCGGGTCTCCAGTGGCCGGCGCCGAATTGCGCCCGGGCGCCTTCCCATTGCTTCTTCAGCTTCTTCTGAAAAAAGAAAAATAAGAAGAGCAAGGAGGCTGAAAAAAAAGAATCAAAAGGGGGCGACTCTTCCGTCAAAAGCCTTGGAGCCCCAGTGAATTCCGCTATTGTCAAATTTGATCCTCTGCAGCGTTACCTGCAGGAAGTCGGCCAGCACTCACTTCTTTCGAGGGAAGAAGAGACGGAACTTGCCATACGGGTCAGGGAACACAAAGATCCAGAGGCAGCCTATAGGCTGATTACTTCCAACCTGAGGCTCGTAGTAAAGATTGCCATAGAGTTCCAGCGGATTTGGATGCAAAACTTGCTCGATCTGATTCAAGAAGGCAATATTGGCCTTATGCAGGCTGTGCAAAAGTTTGACCCGTATAAAGGGGTTAAGTTCTCCTACTACGCTTCCTTTTGGATCAAGGCCTATATTCTAAAATTTATTATGGACAATTGGCGATTGGTCAAGATCGGAACGACTCAGGCACAACGAAAACTCTTCTTCAGGCTGAAAAAAGAAAAACAGAGACTGATATCCGAAGGCTTTGACCCTAAACCAAAACTCCTTTCTGAAAGGCTCGGGGTCTCCGAACAGGAGGTCACCGACATGGACCAACGCCTAGACAGATGGGAAGTATCACTAGATGCGCCTATTAAGGAAGGCTCTGAGAACGAGCGGGTTGAATTTATCTCCACGCAGGCACCGTCTCCAGAGAGTCAAGTTGCCAAGAAAGAAATGGAGGCAATTATCCGCGAAAAAGTTGAGTTATTTAAAAAGGACTTAAATGAACGGGAAGTCTACATCCTTGAAAACCGCATTTTTTCTGACACATCTAAAACCCTTCAGGAGATAGGCGAGAATTATGGTATTACAAGGGAACGTGTGCGGCAGATTGAAAATAGCATTATCGAAAAGATGAGATCACACTTCCAACGTGAGATACCCGATTTTGAATCATTCATTGGGGAACTGGGAACTGAAGGAAACTAGTTGGGCTTGTTGAGAAGAAAAATGATCATGAAACTATTTAATATAATCGTGCCTGTCTGCATGATATTATACTCGGCTGCTTGTGCTGTACCACAAAGGATTCCACCTGCCGACGTGACATCTTCTGAAGTCAAATCTAAAGAAATAGGGGGTTATTATTATTACACCGAGTCACACCTGATGGGGAGACGCGGAAAACTTGACGAAGCTGTTAAGTTCCTAAAAGAAGCAGTTGTAAGAGATGAAGATTCCGTTTTTCTAAAGAATGAATTAATCCGGCTCTATCTTCATCAAAACGACTATAGGGCAGCCTTAGGAGTCACACGGGATATTATTAAAAAGCATCCCGAACATGTTTCTTCGTTAGTTATGTTGGGAGGTATCTATTCGGCACTGAATCAGCATGCTGAGGCAATAGAGGCCTATGAAAAGGCTCTGACTCTTGATCCAAAGTCTGAGAATATCCACTTCCTGCTAGGCTCGGAGTATGCCAAGATCAAGAAACCGGACAGAGCGATAAAGCTTTATCAGGAACTGATCCAGATCAATCCGGCATCTTTTACCGGACATTTTTACCTGGGTGCCCTTTATGCCTTCATGAAGGATTACGATAAGGCAGAGCCTGAATTACTGAAAGCTATTGAACTGAAGCCAGGCTATGAACAGACCTTTTTTGAACTCATAAGTGTCTACGAAGCAACGGGCAAACACGAAAAGGTTATCCAAACCTACAACAAGATTCTGAGCAATGATCCGGAGAACCTCAGGGCGGCCGTCGGACTTGGACGTTCGTACTTGAAGATGGGTCAATCCGAGGAAGCCGAGGACATATTCGAAGAGCTAAGGCTTCGGAGCAAATCCAATCCGCAGGTTATCAAACAGATTGCCCTGATATACCTGGACGAGAAAAGGTACGAGGATGCCTCAGATACCTTGCAGCTACTTTTGAAAGATGATGCAGACAATCCTGATCTCCATTACTTTCTAGGGATGGCATTTGAAGGACTTAAGAAGACAGATAAGGCTATCGCATGCTTTGAAAAAGTATCTGAAGTGTCGTTTTATTATCGAAGCGCTGTTGTTCATCTGGGGTTTCTGTACAAAGAAAAAGGAGAGACAGAAAAGGCAATCCATGTGATGAGTGAAGCTCTTGAGAAGGAACCCCAAGAGCCCGAGCTCTATTTATTCCTGGGGGCCCTGCATGAAGAGATGGGATCATATGAAAAAGCGGTGCTAACCCTCAAAAAGGGCTTAGAGCTTAAATCAGACAGCGTAAGACTTCATTTTAGGCTTGGTGTAGTTTATGACAAGTCTGGTGACAAGCAGGCCTGCATAGAAGAAATGAAGGCAGCTATTGATGTAGACCCAACCCACGCTGAAGCCTTGAACTATCTGGGCTATACGTATGCCGAGATAGGAACAAATCTTGATGAGGCTAAAGACTTGATAAAGAGAGCCATTAAACACAAGCCTAACGATGGCTACATTATCGACAGCTTAGGATGGGTCTATTACAAGCAAGGGCTTTACAAAATGGCTATCATGTACCTTGAGGAAGCAAATACATTGGCTCCCGACGATGCTACCATTTTGGAACACCTGGGTGATGTTTATATGAAGGTAAACAATCCAAAGAAGAGCTTACAATATTACAGGAAGTCTCTGGAAAAGAAAGGAGAAGATACAAAGGCACTTGAACAGAAGATACAAAGTGTTGAAAAACAGCTGGCCCAAGATGCGTAGTTACACCCCCCTGGTTCTTGCTGTCCTGCTTTATCCATTATGCCTTTATGGATGTGTCCAAAGACACAAGACTGTTCCAACTAGACCGAGTCCGGACGTCAGCCGTATTTTTGAGTCTCTCAAGCAGTACAAAAATGACCTTAAGTGTTTCAGGGGGGTCGGAAGGTTCAAGTCGGTTCGCGGGGTCGACGTGAAGACATTTCGCATGGTGTGGATAGGAACTCAACCCCAAAACCTGCGAGTGGAGACTTTGGGGCCATGGGGACAACCCACCCTGACTTTTATAATCAATGGATCAAGGTTTTTTCTCCATTCCCGTGAAGATAACCGTTATTTCAAGGGTGACGCTACTGCAAAGAATCTTTCACGTTTTTTATCCATGCGTGTGAGAGCCGGAGACCTTGTTGGGCTCTTGTCAGGTCAGCCTCCTATTCTTCCGTTTCATCATGCTACAATTCAAGCATTAACAGCAGAGGACGGATGGCTTCTAAGCCTATACAAAAAATGGGGACGACTGATTGAAAAGATATGGCTGAATGAAGACGCAATGGCCGTTGAGCAAGTTGAGGTGTTTGACAGTTGGGGCAATCTACAATACAGAGTTTCATTCAGTGAGCTTCACCATGTGGAATCCTTCTGTCTTCCACACAGAATCGCGATTTCAGACCGAGAAGGCCCGATTTGGTCACTGACGGTGGAAAAGTTTTGGACAAAGGTTTCAATCCCGGACGGGGCCTACACCCTGGAGGTTCCTGGTGCCCAGGTTATAGATCTCAATTCTTAACTGGAAAGCTGCATGAGGTTTGCTGCTGATCGAATGCTTGGGAAGCTGGCCAAATGGCTTCGTATCCTTGGTTACGACACCATTTACTCCCGCACACTATCCAATGACGGTTTTCTTTCACTGGTAGACGAGGACCGGATTCTCCTGTCACGCAATACCCGGATAGTAGGAAAGATGTCATCAGACAGGTTGATCTTTGTGGAGGGCAATGATCCAATGATGCAGTTTCAGTGCCTTATCCGTCAGCTAAATCTCAAGCCGGATCCGGATAAATTCTTTAGTCGTTGTACAGTTTGTAACGGACTCCTTGAGCCAGTCGAGCTTGAGGATGTGGTTGGAAAAGTACCTGACCATATATGGAATGCCCACAACAGATTCTCCGAATGCAAGACCTGTGGAAGGATCTACTGGCCAGGGACTCATATAGCACGGAGCCACCGGGAGATAAGACGGCTCTTGGGAGAATAGGTGCAAATGTTGTCAGGCGCAACCTTGAACCAAATCTTGAACCGGATAACGAATAACCAATAACATACTATGAAGCTGTCGGTTGTCATTCCTGTATACAATGAAATAGAGACCATCAATGAGATCTTGAAACGTGTGCAATCTGTACCACATGACAAAGAGATCATTGTCGTCGACGATCGATCTACAGACGGAACCACGGAGCTGTTGAGTCAGATTTCCGATGATAATATTACGGTCTTGTTTCATCCAGTCAACAGAGGTAAAGGCGCGGCGCTGAGGACCGGTTTTGAGCGGGTAACCGGAGATATTGTGATTATCCAGGATGCAGACCTGGAATATGATCCTAGCGAATACGGTCGCCTAATAGAACCTATACTGGATGGTCGTGCAGATGTTGTCTATGGTTCCAGATTTACGGGTGGGCCCCAGCGTGTACTCTTTTTCTGGCATTACGTTGGTAACAAGTTTCTGACTCTTATGTCTAACATGCTCACTAACGTGAACCTCTCTGATATGGAGACTTGTTACAAGGTCTTCCGTGCACACCTTCTCGAAAAAATTACTATCAAATCCAACCGGTTCGGATTTGAGCCGGAAATCACCGCGAAATTTGCAAAGCTAAAATGTCGCATATACGAGGTCCCTATATCCTATAGTGGCAGGAATTATGAGGAAGGGAAAAAGATCACTTGGACAGACGGTTTTGCAGCTCTTTTTCACATAATAAGATTCAGGTTTTTTAACTGATATGGTGACCGGCCTAGTTAGTGCCCATCCATGAATCGTAAAAACTTAATGGGCACAAGCGTAAGTTTCCAATTCAGAAATGAGCAATTTTCCGCAAGGCCAAGGAAAACAAGGGGTTGCGCGGAGGCGTACCGAGGTACGTCGCACAAGCAACCCCGCAGTTTGACGCCGAGATTGCGGAAAAGGGCCATTTATGGATGGAAACTAATTGGCTTTTCCGCAGTACATCTGTTACATACCGGTTAAAATCCAGTTTTTGGAGGTATGATATGGCCTTGCACGAACTGGCCGGAAAACCAGCTCCACATGAGCTTATTGTTAATATTCCAAGACTTGTCAGCTCCTATTACACCCAGAGACCAGACGTGACGGATCCAGCCCAGAGGGTCGCCTTCGGCACCTCAGGCCACAGGGGCTCGTCCTTTAACAACAGTTTCAACGAGAACCATGTCCTGGCCATTGCCCAGGCAATATGCGAATACAGAACATCCAAAAACATTACCGGCCCCCTTTTCATGGGGATGGACACCCACGCTCTTTCGGAACCGGCCCTGGCAAGCGCCCTGGAGGTCTTTGCGGCAAACAGTGTTACAGTTATGATTCAAGAGGGACTCGGCTACACGCCCACACCAGTCATCTCCCACGCCATCCTGACCTACAATCGAGGCAAAACGAACGGACTTGCAGACGGCGTAGTCATCACCCCATCTCACAATCCGCCGAACAACGGCGGCTTCAAATACAACCCTCCGCACGGCGGCCCGGCTGACACAAAAACCACCAAAGTAATTGAAGACAGGGCCAACGAGATTTTGCACGAAGGGAACAAGGGAGTGCGCAGGACGACCTTTGAGAAGGCGGTTTCCGCAGACACCACCCACGAGTACGACTATATCGGCCCATACACTGAGGATCTGTCGAGCATCATTGACATGGAGGCCATAGCCAAAGAAAAGCTGAAAATTGGCGTTGACCCCTTGGGCGGTGCCGCCGTGAATTTCTGGGACCCAATTGCAGAACGTTTCGGGCTCGATATAGAGGTTGTCAACCGGAACATCGACCCGACCTTCGGGTTCATGACCGTGGACAAGGATGGCAAGATCCGCATGGACTGTTCGTCCCCCTTTGCAATGGCAAGCCTGATCGGACTCAAGGATAGCTTTGACATAGCCTTCGGTAACGACCCGGACACCGACCGCCACGGCATCGTAACCAAGGAATCCGGGTTGCTTAACCCCAATCATTATCTTGCAGTGGCCGTCTGGTATCTCTTCCAGAACCGCTCGAACTGGAAACCAGATGTCGCCGTCGGCAAAACTTTAGTCTCAAGCTCCATGATCGACCGGGTGGCCGCGCACCTTAAACGCAAGCTCTCCGAGGTGCCTGTGGGCTTCAAGTGGTTCGTGAGCGGGCTCATCGACGGCTCGTACGGCTTCGGTGGCGAGGAAAGCGCCGGTGCTTCTTTCCTACGCAAGGACGGTACGGTCTGGACAACTGACAAGGACGGCATCATCATGAACCTTTTGGCCGCTGAAATCACCGCCAAGACGAAACGCGGCCCTGACCGGTTGTACAAAGACCTGGTAGAAAGGTTCGGAAAACCCGTCTACGAACGCATCGACGCACCCGCAACGCTTGCCCAGAAACTTGCCCTCAAGAAACTCTCGCCCGATATGGTAGCTGCAAGTGAACTGGCCGGAGAAAAGATCATTGCCAAACTCACCCACGCGCCTGGTAACAACGCCCCCATTGGCGGCCTCAAGGTAGTTACTGAAAACGGCTGGTTCGCGGCCCGTCCGTCAGGAACGGAAGACATTTATAAAATTTACGCGGAGAGCTTCAAAGGCAAGGATCACTTGCACAATATTCAAGAAGAAGCGCAGACAATTGTGAATGCGGCCTTCAAGACGGCGGGAGCTTAGCTGAAGAAAATGTGTTTTGGGTTACCTCACGATGTCTTAGGCAAAGTAAAATAAAAGGTTGCACCCTTTCCGGGTTCAGACTCAACCCAAATCCGGCCACCGTGGCTATTCATAATCCTCTCAACAATCGCAAGTCCAAGACCCGTTCCTTCCTCATCTTTTGTTTGTTTTAGCCGGTGGAACATCTCAAATATTTTCCGGTGATATTTCGGATCAATCCCGATGCCATTATCCCTTACATAAAACTGATGCAAGTCTATCATATCTTCGTATCCGATCTCGATCTTAGGACTGTTCGTTTCCCTCATGAACTTAATTGCATTTCCGAGCAAGTTATCAAAAACCTGACAGATCCTGTCTCCATCACAATAAATGGTTGGAAGGTTGTCCGCCACAACAAGCTCTATCCCGTGCGCCTTTAGTCTGTCTTGGAGGCCTGAGGTCACATTTTTTACTATCTCAATGGAGGAAACAACTTCAAAAGTACCGACGATACGTCCGAGTCTTGACAATGACAGCAGATCAGAAATCAATACTTCCATTCGGCGGGCGCTGACCTTGATCCGTTCAAGGCACAACCGACCCTTCTCATCTAATTTCTCCCCATAGTTTTCAATCAGGTGCGAAGTAAAACCCTGGATGTAAGTGATGGGGTTTTTCAAGTCATGGGAGACAATGTATGTAAAGCTCTTGAGCTCTTGGTTTATCTTTCGGAGTTCCTCCTCTGACTGCTGGCGAGCAAGGCGGTCACCATGCTTGCGTACCACCTGTGGGAGTACCACCGGCAGCAGGTCCAAATAGCTTTTGCCTCGGTCCTTGATCATATAGTCATAAACACCAGCCTTGAGGGCTTCAACGGCAAGTTGTTCCGAACCGTATCCGGTTAGAATGACCAATGGCAAGGGAGTCTCCTCATCGAGAAGTTCCTTGCAAAGGTCTAGACCGGACATCCCGGGCAAACCGTGGTCAATGACAGCCAGGTCGAACGATGAGGCATCTGTGCGAAGTCGTTCAAGGGCTTCCTCGGCCCGTAAGCATTCCGTGATCTCACAGGCGACTTGACTCTTTCGGAAGGCTCGGCGGAAGGCCAGCCTGTCGTGTTCGTTGTCTTCAACAAGCAGGATGCGAAGTGGTGGTGAAGTCATAATCGGATCCACGATCTCCTCCCGGAAGCTCAACTAATTGCCAGAAAAGGTTGATGGTCCTTACTGCCATAGAAAATCTCTCGAACCCGACCGGCTTCACGATGTAGGCGTTGACACCCAGATCATAGCTTCTGAGTCGATCTTCGTCGGCCTTTGATGTAGTAAGGATGATGACAGGCAGACTGGACAACTCCTCGTCTTCTCTGATCTGCTTTAGAACGGCCAAGCCATCCATCTTGGGCATCTTGATGTCAAGCAGTAGGATGCCGGGACGAGGGGCAGTGCCGGGTTCGCTATACTTTCCACGGCGGCGGAGAAAGTCCAAACACTCCTCACCGTCGTTGACGATATAGAGAGGATTAGCGATGTGATGCTTCTTCCATGCCCGCTTGGTGGCAACAATGTCGTGCTCATCGTCCTCAGCCATAAGGACCACAAAAGATTCTTTCTTCATCTTTACTCCTCCTCTTGTGTCTTGGGAAGTGCAACATAAAAGGTGCTCCCTTTTCCGACTTCAGATTCCACGCGGACCGAGCCGTGCAATTTACTTGCAGCTTTCTTAACAATGGCAAGGCCAAGACCGCTGCCTTTGTAATCCTCACGGGTGTGGAGCCGCTGGAACACGCCGAATATTTGCTCATGGTGACGTGGCTCAATCCCGATGCCGTTATCGCGCACGAACAGCTCATAGCTCCCATCGCCTGCCGGAAGCCAACCGAGTTCGACGCGTTTGCGTAAAAGAGTATTGAACTTGATCGCGTTGCCGATGAGATTATCAAAGATTTGCCGGAGAATGACCGGATCAGCTTCAATGGTTGGCCAGTTATTCTCCATCACAACATCGATCTCTGAAGACAAATTTAGATTTGCTATCAGGTTCTGGAGAAACACTCCCATGTCGATTGCCTCGATCTCACCGCTCCCCCGGCCGACCCGAGAGAGTTCCAACAGATCCCCGACCAATTCTTCACCCTGGCGGACCGCCCGCTTGAGACCGTCAAGATACGCTTCCTGTTCTCCCTCAAGGCTCTCTTCGAGGTCTTCGCTCAAAAAATCGGCATAGTTGTGGATGGCTCGCAGGGGCGCTTTGAGGTCGTGGGATACGACGTAAGCGTATTGAGAAAGCTCTTCGTTGGCTGCTTCGAGGGCGCCGGCCTTTGTTGCAAGATCCCTGTGCGCATGACGCAGCGCCTCTTCAGTCCGCTTACGTTCTGTGAGTTCCTGCTTTAATTGTACAGTTGTCTTGGCCAGCTTGGCAGTGCGCTTTTCAACGCGCTGTTCCAGTTCATCGTGAGCCTTTTGCAGCGCCTCTCTCGCCTGCTTGCGATCAGTGATGTCCCGAAAGTCTTCAACTATTCCAATTAGTTTGCCATCAGGTTCCCGAAATGGAGTGGCCGTTACTATGCAAGAAATTGTTGTGCCGTCAGCACGCTCTTTTTCTACCTCACGTTCAACCCTCTCCTCACCGCCGAGAATCCGGGTCATCGGACATTTTGGAGTATGACACAGGGGGCCCGGGAAGACATCATAACACCTCTTGCCGATTGCTTCCTGCTTCGTCTTGCCTGTCATAAGCATAAACATCTTGTTAACTCGAATGACTCTGAAGTCTCTGTCAATCACACGCATCCCGTCTGCAGAGGTCTCAAATATCTGGTGGAGTTCTGCATGGGCAAGCCTGGTTGCCTCGTCTGAGCGTTCGCGCTCGGCAATCCTTTGTTCTTCAATGCTAAAGACATCCCAGAAGACAAGGGCAGCAACATGGTCCATCAATTTTACGCGGGGTGGCTTGGTTCGGGAGATCTCATCTTCTACTTTATCGCTACCTGTTAGCTCT
>JAIWEZ010000057.1:0-10265 GCA_048631945.1 Gammaproteobacteria bacterium
GCGCAAGTATGTTTGCCACCTCGTCACGGAGGTACATTCTAACATCCAGCACCACCTGATCGTTTCTGCTTCTTGCAGTGTGAAGTTTTTGTGCAGCTTTTCCAATTTCAGCAAAGAGTCGTGCCTCAATATTCATATGAATATCTTCCAAGGACTCCTCAAGCTCCAGGTTCCCACGCTCTATATCCCGGGCAATCCTGCCAAGGCCTTCTACAATTTGTGAGGCTTCTTCCTCGGTAATGATCGATTGTTTGGCAAGCATCCGGCAGTGAGCTATGCTACCCTGAATATCATAAAGGTAAAGTCGCCTGTCAAAGACGATCGAAGACGTAAAAGACTCTACGCTTCGGTCTGTCCTTTCGGCAAATCTTCCATCCCACGGCTTTTCCGTCACAGGATACCTCGTTGGTTACTACTGGTCACTGGTCACTGGTTATTGGTTATTGAGCCTTGAGCTTTCAGCTTTCAGCATCAAGGCCTGAATCCGAAGCCTCAGGGCATTAAGCCTAATAAAGCCTTCTGCGTCATGCTGGCGATAGACTTGGTCTGCTTCAAATGTAGCAAAATCACGACTGTAGAGTGACGTGTCGGATTTGCGCCCCAAAACACGGCAGTTGCCCTTATAAAGCTCCAGGCGTACCTCGCCTGAAACCCTCTTTTGTGTTTCATCTATCATGGTCTGCAATACCTTCATCTCCGGTGAGAACCAGAATCCATAATAGACAAGCTCAGCGTATTTAGAGACCAACGAATCCCGAAGGTGCATAACCTCCCGGTCCATTGTAATCGACTCTATTGCCATATGACCTGCCCTAAGGATAGTGCCTCCAGGGGTTTCATACACGCCTCGCGACTTTATCCCCACGAACCGGTTTTCCACCAGATCGACCTGCCCTATGCCGTTTCGGCCTCCGAGCGTATTCAGCTTGGCAAGGAGTTGAACAGGAGACAGTCTTTCCCCATTGACGGCTACAGGGTTTCCTCGTTCGAATGAAACCTCTACAACCTCCGGCCTGTCGGGCGCTTCATGGGGAGACACGGATATTGTAAACATGCCCTCGGGGGGGCTTTCCCACGGATCTTCGAGTATGCCCCCCTCATAGCTGATATGAAGGATGTTTCGATCCATGCTGTAAGGCTTTTCCCGCGTTGCAGTCACTCGAATACCGTGCTCTTTTGCATAATCTAATAGCGACTGACGCGAACTTAAGTGCCACACTCGCCAGGGCGCAATAATCTTCAATTCAGGAGCCAATGCTTGGTAGGCCAGCTCAAATCGAACCTGGTCATTCCCCTTTCCGGTGGCTCCATGACTTACACCGTCCGCACCTTCTGTCCACGCTACCTCAATCTGGCGTTTGGCAATAAGGGGGCGTGCCAGAGAGGTTCCCAGAAGATAATGGCCTTCATATATGGCATTTGCGCGAAAGGCCGGAAATACATAGTCACGGACAAAGTCTTCCTTGAGGTCCTCTATGACGACTTTTGCAGCACCTGTATCCAGGGCCTTCTCACGCAAACCGTCCAGCTCTTCTCCCTGGCCGATGTCAGCCACAAAGGCAACTACTTCACAATCGTAAGTCTCGACTAGCCACTTCAGGATAACGGATGTGTCAAGCCCTCCTGAATAGGCCAGTACTATCTTCTTAATCTCCTTTGACAAAAAAGCCTCCACTTATAAATCTCTCCAGGATCGCCTTGTGCATGTGCATCTTGTTTTCTGCCTGCTCCCACACTATCGAATTGGTTCCCTCCAGGACGTCGGCTGCAATCTCTTCGCCCCTGTGGGCCGGCAGACAGTGCATGACCACTACATCCTGTTTGGCCAAAGCCACCAGTCCCTGGCTCACCTGATAGGGTTTAAAAACATTCTTGCGCAGCGCGTGTTCACTCTCGTGGCCCATGCTGGCCCAAACATCCGTATAAATAACATCCGCATCGCGTACTGCTTCTCGAGGATCAGAAAGCACGACAACGCTACCTTGCGAATCCTTTACAGCAGCCTCCAGAATGGCCTCGTCGGGCTGATACCCTTCGGGACACGCAATGACTAGGTTCAGCGGCAAAATGGCGGCTGCATTTAGCCAGGAATGGCATACATTGTTTCCGTCTCCGACCCAAACAATCTTGACCCCTTCCAGGTTTTTCCTTATCTCCAATATTGTCATAAGGTCGCTCAAGACCTGACAGGGGTGGTATAGATCGGTCAGGCCATTGATAATAGGAATCGACGATGCCGCTCCAAGTTCTTCGAGTAAGTCCTGAGAATATGTCCGTACCACCAAACCATCCATATATCTTGAGAGCACACGGGCGGTATCGGCAATCGGTTCATTTCGAATCAACTGAGTGTCCTGAGCATTCATAAAGAGGGGAACCCCGCCGAGCTGCACCATAGCCGCCTCAAAGGAGACCCGGGTTCGGGTGGAAGGCTTATCAAAGATAAGCCCCAACGTCTTACCCTGAAGGGTTTGATCGGAAATGGCGGCCGCATGTCGCTTTTTCAGTTCGAACGATCGTCTAAACAGCGCCTCACAATCATCAGCACTTAGATCCCTGAGCGTTAAAAGGTCCTTCTTCATAATCTCTTGCCTGCCGTCTCCTCAAATACGTTATCCAGACACACAATGAGTGAGTCTATCTGTGCCTCCTGGATAATCAGAGGCGGGATAAACCGCAGAATATGTTCCTGTGTGCAGTTGATCAAAAATCCTCTCTCCATGCATGCCTTTACGATAGAAACACCATCACAGGAAAGATCCAGGCCGAGTAAAAGTCCCTTGCCTCGGACTTCCTGGATAAAGGAATATTTTGACTTGAGTTCAAGGAGACGATCTTTGAAATACTGCCCTACCTTTTCACAGTTCCGAAGCACACCTTCCTCTAATAGAATCTTAACCACCCTGAGGGCTGCTGCGGAAACCAGAGGGGTACCGCCAAAAGTGGAAGCGTGAGAACCCGGTGTAAAGGACGCGGCCACTTCTTCCTTGGCCAGCATCGCACCCATGGGAAGCCCGTTGGCCAATGCCTTGGCCAGTGTCATAATATCGGGCACCATTCCGAAGTGCTCGTAGGCAAAGAGCTTTCCTGTCCGCCCCATTCCAGTCTGCACCTCGTCAAACACAATGAGTAAACCTTCCTCATCGCACAGCTTCCTCAGACCTTCCAGGTACCCTGGTGCAGGACATCGAACACCACCTTCACCCTGGATAGGCTCCAGCATGACCGCACAGGTCTCTCCTGTTATGGCACCCCGAATTGCTTCCAGATCATTGAAGGGAACGATATCAAAACCATCAAGAAGTGGTTCAAAGCCTTTCTTGATCTTTGCCTGGCCGGTGGCACTCAGTGTGGCCATCGTCCGACCATGAAAAGATCCCTCCATAGTTATTATCCTGAATCGCTCCGGGGCACCTCGATCATTAAAATACTTGCGCGCCAGTTTGATAGCCGCCTCATTAGCCTCTGCGCCACTATTGCAGAAGAAGACCCGGTCTGCAAAGGAATGCTCAACCAGCCACTCAGCCAATGCTATTTGCGGCATAGTATAGTAAAGATTTGAAACATGTACCAGTCGACGCGCCTGATCCGCCACTGCTTCGGCAACACGTGGATGGGCGTGCCCCAGATTGCAAACTGCGATCCCGGCCACAAAATCAGTATAAGTGCGGCCCTTTGCATCGTACAGCGTGCATCCATCACCCCGGGTCAGTACTATCGGAAACCGGTTATAGGTAGCAGCCATGACCCGGTCTGCTGTTTCCATGAAGTCATTAGTCATTGGTTACTCGTCATTCGTTGTTCAATGTCATTAATTTAAGGGATATGATCATTGAAAGTCCCCCTTTAAAAAAGGGGGATTTAGGGGGATTTCGAGAAGTTGGATTAAATCCCCCCCCGCCCCCCCTTTGGCAAAGGGGGGAGATTGGACCCTTAAGTTAATGACATTGATTCGTTATTGGTAAATAGTAACTCGTCGGTGGTTATTGGTTGGTAGCTGTCTATTGAGTTACCTCCGTTCCAATACCCTTGTCTGTAAAAAGCTCAAGGAGCACTGCGTGTGTCTTGCGGCCATCGATGATGTGCACTCTATTGACACCGTTTTGCAACGCCTCTAAGCTGCATCGAATCTTTGGAATCATCCCTCCGGAAATCGTGTCTTCCTCAAGCATCTCCTTCATAGTGCCCGCATTTACGGAAGATATCAGGGATCCGTTCTTGTCCATCACTCCTTCCACATCCGTGAGCAGGATCAGCTTGATGGCATTGAGTGCTACAGCAACCTTGCTGGCGACCCAGTCAGCATTTATGTTATAGGTCTCACCCGACTCACCGACCCCAACCGGAGCAATAACCGGGATAAAACCTCCAGTATCCAAGGTTCGGATAATCTCCGGATTCACTGCCACAACTTCGCCAACCATGCCCATATCTATGATCTCGGGGGGCTTGTCTTCCGCCTTAGGACGTACAAGATGCAGTTTCTTGGAAAGGAGCAACCCTGCATCTTTGCCGCTTAGTCCCACTGCCCTGCCTCCCTGTTGAATGATCTGTGCCACGATCTCTTTATTGACCTTGCCAACAAGGACCATCTCTACCACGTCCATAGTAGGTTCATCCGTAACACGCATTCCGTCAACGAATTGAGAGTTAATTCCCATTTGTTCTAGGACTGATCCTATCTGTGGACCTCCGCCGTGTATAACTACAGGATGAAGACCTATAAATTTCATCAGTGTGATGTCACGGGCAAAATTTTCCTTCAGATGCTCTTCCACCATGGCATTTCCGCCATACTTGATGACGATGGTCTTTCCGTAAAAACGACGGATATAGGGAAGGGCTTCAATCAGTATGTCTGCAACACTATTAGTCATTGGTCAAAAACGAAGTGCCTAAAGTGACTAAAATTAAAGACATAAAAATAAATCTTAAAAAAACCTTCCAGTCCTTAACTTTAGCTCACTTTAAGCATTTTAGGCACTTTAGCTCACTTCTTAGAGGATATATCGGCTTAAGTCTTCGTCATCCTTGATATCTTTCAACTTATCATACACATAATTGGCATCTATGACAATCCGTTGCTCCGAACAGTCAGGCGCATCAAAGAGAATCTCATCTAGGAGCCTTTCTATGACCGTGTGGAGCCTTCTGGCGCCTATGTTTTCGGTACGCCCATTCACCTCAGTGGCAATCTCTGCAAGGGCAGAAATTGCATCGTCATTAAATACCAAATCTATACCCTCGGTCTTGAGCAGGGCCTGGTACTGAAGAACAAGGGCATTCTTCGGCTCAGTCAGTATTCTGACGAAATCTTCCTTACCCAATGACTTGAGTTCGACCCGAATCGGAAACCGACCCTGGAGTTCCGGGATCAGGTCAGAGGGCTTGCTGGTATGAAAGGATCCAGAGGCGATAAAGAGGATATGGTCGGTCTTAACCATGCCATACTTTGTAGTGACCCTTGATCCTTCTACAACAGGAAGGAGATCCCGCTGAACACCTTCCCTCGACACATCCGGCCCGTGTGTCCCCTCTCTGCCGCTGACCTTGTCGATCTCATCAAGAAAAATAATCCCCGACTGTTCGACCTTGGCAATCGCCTCTCTTACCACTTTGTCCATGTCCACCAGTCTTTGGGCCTCCTCCTGAGTGAGGATTTCCATTGCCTCCGGAACTTTTACTTTCCGCTTCTTAGTTCGTTTCGGAAACATGCCGCCGAACATGTCTTTAAGGTTAATATCCATCTCCTCCAGCCCAGCACTGGAAAATATCTCCACCACGGGCATGCTCCGCTCAGCCACCTCCAGATCGATATACCGATTGTCAAGCTTGCCCTCCCGTAACATCTTCCGAATCTTTTCGCGTGTCGAGGATTGTTCGGTTGCATCTTTCCGGACCAGTTCCAGTGTCTTTTCTCCCCCCTCAGAATCCCTGGATGTCTCAGCCTCCCTCTTGGGCGGAAGGAGAATATCAAGCATCCGTTCCTCAGCAATTCCTTGAGCCTTTGTCTTGACCGCTTCACGCTCCTCGGTTTTAACCATATTGACGGCCAACTCTGCCAGATCCCGAATCATAGACTCCACATCTCGGCCCACATATCCCACCTCAGTAAACTTGGATGCCTCAATCTTCAAAAAGGGGGAATCCGCAAGCCGGGCCAGGCGTCTAGCAATCTCGGTCTTTCCGACCCCTGTGGGACCAATCAGAATGATATTTTTCGGAGCAATCTCATCTCGCAAGTCTTCCGCAACCTGCTGTCGTCGCCAACGGTTCCTCAGAGCAATGGCCACTGAGCGCTTGGCATCCTTCTGACTAATGATGTACTTGTCCAACTCTGATACGATTTCACGTGGTGTCAGATGTTTTATATCATTTGAGCTCTTCAATGGTAATGTCCTCATTAGTATAAATACAAAGTCCGGCCGCAATCTTCATGGCAACATCCGCAATCGTTCTTGCATCTATATCGGTGTGACGGATCAAGGCAATCGCGGCAGCCTGAGCATATGCCCCACCCGATCCAATCCCCAATACACCCTCATCCGGCTCGATCACATCGCCGTTTCCGGATATCAGGAATAGTTGATCCGAGTCAGCGGCCACCAGAATGGCTTCCAGTCGTCTCAAGTACTTGTCGGTCCTCCAGTCCTTGGCCAACTCAACGGCGGATCGTGTGATATTCCCATTGAATTGCTCAAGTTTCCCTTCAAATCGCTCATAGAGATTAAGAGCGTCTGCGGTGGCTCCGGCAAAGCCGACGATAATCTTATCTTCATATATCTTCCGAACTTTCTTGGCGTGATGTTTCATAATGGTATCCTTCATGGTCACCTGGCCATCGCCTGCCATAACTACATGACGGCCTCGCCGTACCGCCAAAATCGTTGTTCCATGAAGATTTATTTTTTCCCCATTCATATTAACTCCCAGCTTCCAAACCGGTCAAGCCGGATCAAAGACAATAATCGGGACTCAGGATAGCCTATCGTCTAGGGTGTGCCTTATCATATACCTCCATTAACCGGTCAATACTCACGTGAGTATATCTTTGGGTTGTCGTCAGGCTTGCGTGACCCAGCAATTCCTGCACCACACGCAGGTCTGCTCCAGCATCAAGCATATGGGTGGCAAAGGTGTGCCTAAGTCCGTGCGGGCTTATCGGACGCAACAGCCCCATCTGTCGAACCACTACTTCCAGTAACCGTGCTATGGAACGGGTGCTTAAACGGCCTCCTCTGCTGTTCAAAAACAATGGCTCGCTGTCTTGGATCACCGATCCCGTCGTCTCACGCCTTGTATCCACATAGGCACGTATACGACCAAGAGCCTTTTTACCCACAGGGGCCAAGCGCTCATTGTTTCCCTTTCCGATGACCCTCACAAAACCACTATCGAAATCCACATCCCCAATATCCATGCCTGCCAATTCGGCCACTCTAACGCCTGTGGAATAGAGGGTCTCCAAAATGGCCCGATTCCGCAAAGCAAGGACCGACTCCCCTTTCACCCCGTCCAGCAGACGAAACATATCATCCACTGGTAGATAGTTAGGCACGGGTCTTCCCCGCTTGGGGGTCAATACTTTGTCTGCCGGGTTAGTTCTTATTGCCCCCCTTTTGACCAGAAATCGGAAAAAGGACCTAAGGGCTGATAGTTTTCTGGCAATGGTGCTCTTTTGGTTCTTCTTGTATAGAAAACCCATATAGGAACGGATTACTATGTCATCCACATTGCGAACGTCTACCTTTTCCCCTCGCCTAAGCAGTCCAATCTCGGAATCTCGAAGATAGGCCAAGAACTGCTCAAGGTCGTTTCGGTAGGCCCGGCAGGTGTTTAGCGAAAATCCCTTTTCGGCCGACAGGGTTTCGATAAAGCTTTCTATCCATCCTCTCATGGCAATCTAAGCCCAAAGTCTATAGGCAACCAGCCCCTTGGTTTTGTTCAGAGCCGTCCAACCATAAAAAAGGTAATAAATACCACAGTTTTTCGATTAATCAAAGAAAAAAATGGCAAGTGGTTGTTGGGCAAATTCTAAGTGCCATGGCGGTTAATAAGGACCCTAATCTCTGCCCAACTGCTGACCCCCCTGAAAGGATGATGGGAAGAGCGATTCCAGGGTTGGCTAAACAGGATGGGAGTGATTGCACGCTCACTCAACATATGACAGACCTCAAGGCAGTCCTCTACGAAATATCGGATCCCGCGTTCATTAAGCACATCGCCCTTTGCTTCAAACGATCCAGTGGCAATTACTTCAATCGCCGACGGTCTCAACGGAAGCACTTTGTGTATCCATTCCTTGATGGTTGGAAGCTCGGGACGCGCTGTAACAAAAAGGAGCGGGTGTGCTTCCGCAATTTCAGAAAGTACTTCTACGGCCCCGTCAATAGGTTTGAGCTCCGGCTCAAAGTCTCCTTCCAGTATGCGATTTATGATGACCCTGATGATCTCGGAATCTATGTCTAGGCAATCTTCCAGAAAATACTCAGTGATGTCCTCGTATCGAATATGGTTGATACCATAGTCCTTGCGCCCAATTTCCAAGAATAAAGCCATGGTGTTGGCAAACACCCCATCTATGTCAAATGCTATTTTATCAGGGGTGATCATTTCGGCAGCCTTATGCGGCTCTCCTTGTTTTTTTCTTTAGGCGGCTTACGCGTTGTCTCAATATCCTTGCTCTTGCCTCGTCCTTGTTTTCATAAGCCTCGGCTTTTTGGGCTTTAAGGCCCTGAATCTTTTTCTTTATCTCACGTATTGAAACGTCGGATTTCTCGCTCTTGACTACCACAATGCCCCTAGCCTTCTTAATCGCAGCCAGCAGTTCGGCCTTGTTCATACCGTGCACCCCGGATATCTCCGGAATATTTAAAGCTGTCTCCCGCAGTTCTTTGGCTGTCATGCGATCCAAGGGCTTTTCTTTCTTCTCTTTTTTCTCTTTCTTTCCCATGTCCTGTTTCTCCTTTTCTGTTTTTCTGGAAGCTGTTTCAGCTTTTAATCTTCTCAACCAAAGAAAGAAACGGTTTGAAAAGATCTATCGGAATCGGAAACACGATTGATGAATTGTTCTCAGCCGAGATCTCGCGCAACGTTTGGAGATAACGCAGTTGTAAGGCCATGGGGTGCTCACCGATAATAGTCGCCGCCTCGGCCAATTTTGTAGCCGCCTGAAATTCTCCTTCTGCATTGATCACCTTGGAACGTCGCTCGCGTTCGGCCTCGGCCTGCTTAGCCATGGATCTCTGCATCTCCTGTGGGAGATCGATGTGCTTGACCTCCACTGTGGAGACCTTGATACCCCATGGATCAGTATGAGTATCCAGGATCTCCTGGAGCTGGCTGTTGATCTGGTCCCGTTCAGAAAGAAGTTCGTCCAATTCGGCCTGGCCACACACACTCCGAAGGGTTGTCTGTGCAAGCTGAGATGTTGCATACATATAGTTCTCCACCTCAATGATCCCCTTCACCGGGTCCATGACCCTAAAATAGATAACAGCATTTACCTTCACAGATACGTTGTCCCGCGTAATGACATCCTGTGGGTCAACATCCATGGCGATCAGACGCAAGCTCACCTTCACCATCTTATCAACAACAGGTATCAAGATGATCAAGCCGGGACCTTTGGCTCCGATCACCCGCCCCAACCGGAAGACAACACCGCGCTCATATTCATTGAGGATTCGTATAGCCGAAGCCAGAAAGAATACCAGAAGGATGATACCCGTAATTATCGTAATCATATTCATATTAACCTCCTCGCTCGAAATGACAGGTTAAGGTGACTTTTTACGATACCATCTTTCTTGGTATCTTTACAAAACCAGCAACAAAGTGTCAAGCATCTAGCTACCAGGGCTGCCAACGTGTAGAATACTCACTACTTTACATATCTTGGTTTACACTTTTCCTGACGAATCGGAATGGAATCTTTAATGGTCAACCCTCAGCCATGTTCCGGAAAAAGAGGTAATAAGCCCGAAAAACCGACACATTAGAAATTTCGCAAGAGTTTAGCTTTTTAAAAAAGGCCAGATTTTGCTCACTCCTGTGAGCCATTTTGGGATTCATGAATCGATGGTGGTCTCGTAAAAAGTCAGCAATTCTTTAAATCGTCATTCCGGCGAAAGCCGGAATCCAGTGAAATCAACATGTTCTGGATGCCGGATCAAGTCCGGCATGACGAATCATGACTTTTTACGAAGCCGTCAATCGATGGTGCTTTGGACTTTTTACGAATGCATCAAATTTGCCAATGAGAA
>JAIWEZ010000058.1:0-10235 GCA_048631945.1 Gammaproteobacteria bacterium
TCTTTTCGTGTTTTCGTACTTTCGCCTGCCCCGTAGGTAGGAACTATCGTACTGGGGTGTTTTCGTGATAAATTTATTTTGATTCCGGTTTATCCGGGTTAGGAGGTTGCTATGTCCATTGATCGTTTGGTACTCGCATTTGCTGGAAGTTTTATTTTGATCAGCTTGGTGCTGTCTCTGGTGCACCATCCCTATTGGCTTTGGTTTACTGCTTTCGTTGGTGCCAATCTCTTGCAATCAGCATTCACCGGCTTCTGCCCCCTGGCAAAGATACTTAAAGCAATAGGTATCAAGCCGGGGGAAGCCTTTAAATGACGGAAGGAGTTTTTCCATGTCAGGATCTATTCCCAAAATCAAAATCTTTCTACTTATTATCCTATGTCTACAGTTTGCCCTGTCACAGAAGATGCCGGCTGAGCAGACGGCAGGTCCTGAAAAACCCCTTACCTTGCAGGAAGCTATTAATACCGGGGTAGTCAAAAATCCGAAAATCACAGCAGTGCGGTCCCGGGTAGATGCCTCAGAGGCCAGGGTGTCTCAGGCCCGGTCTGGTTTCTTCCCACGTGTGGATATCAGCGAATCCTTCAATCGGACCAATAACCCCATGTGGGCCTTTGGCACCAAACTCAACCAGGAAGTCATATCCCTTGCCGACTTTGACCCCGCAAGACTAAATGACCCGGAAACGATAAACAATTTTGTTACCACCCTCTCTGTAACTTTGCCCGTTTACGACCGGGGTCAGATCCGGAGCGGGTTGACGCAGGCCAAGCTGGGCCACGAGGCCAACTTCCAGTTAGAGGATCGCATTCGTCAACAGGTCATTGTAGATGTTGTTGTCTCTTATACGGGTGTACTGCTTGCCCGGGAGCAATTGAAGGTTGTTAACCAGACCCTGAAGACGGCCAGAGTCCACTATGATATGGTACGTTCTCGTTTTCAGAGTGGTCTTGTGGTGAAAAGCGATATGCTCCGTGCTGAGGTGCGCATTGCTGAGCTGGAGCAGGAGCGCTTGCAGGCTCAGAGTCAAGTGGAGGTTGCCCGCGCAGCGCTTAATGCAGCCATGGGGGTTGAGATCGATAGCTCTTTTCACCTGGTAACCTCTCTGGAGCGAGTGATGGAAGCACCTGGCTCTCTTGAGACCTGGATCAGCAGATCCCTGGAAAATCGGCCGGATTTACAACAGATGCAATTTCATGAAATGATTGCAGAGGAACAGGTTACTAAGGCCAAAACAGCACATCTTCCCGGCTTATATCTGTCGGGGACCTATGAGATCAATTCGGAAGATTTCAGTGAAACGGCTAATAACTACACAGTCGGTGCAGTGGTGAGCTTAAATCTGTTCAGCGGTCTTGGCCTTCAGTCAAAAGTGCATGAGGCCATGGCGATGCTGCGCCAGACACAGGCCATGGCCCGGCAACTGGAACTGGGTGTCAGGGTGGAGACCAGGCAGGCCTTTTTCATGGCACAGAGCGCCCATAAGCGCATTGGTGTTGCCCAGGCAGCAGTGGCCCAGGCGGAGGAAGGATTACGTATTGTTCGAAACCGTTATGAGAGCGGGCTCTTTACCATTGTCAATCTGCTTGATGCCGAGGTGGCATTACAACAGGTCCGTACCAATTACTTCCGCTCACTCCATGATTTCGAAGTGGCCATGGCCCAGTTAAACCTGGCCGCAGGGATAATAGATGAAGATTTTCAGTAACCGTTCACGGGTTCAGAGGTTCAGAGTTCATCGAAAATCTGAGCCGACTTCGCCATAGTAGTCGTAGGCTACGACGGCTGAAACGTTGAACCCTGAACCCTGAACCTGTCAACGCCTACAAAAGGAGTAAATGATGCAAAACCGATTCCTCCTATTGCTCTTTATCCTTGTAGTACCATTTGTCTCTCTTGCCTGCGGCGATAAGATTGAACCGGGAACTAGCAAAGAATCGCCTCCGGTGGTGAAGGATGTGCCCGTGGCGACCGCGAGTATGACCGACCAGCCCATTATCTATGACGCTGTCGGTACGGTACAGGCCGGCATTAGGAGTAATCTATCCAGTAAGCTTTTAGGCACGATAGAGGATATTCACGTCCGGGAAGGCGACCAGGTGAAACAGGGAGACATACTTGTCCTTATCGACCAGCGCCAGGTAAATGCCGGGCACAGTAAGGCTGAAGCCGGTCTATCTGAAGCCAAGAAGGGCCTGGCTGCAGCCATATCTAACCGTGATGCTGCACGGGCTTCAGAAGAACTTGCCCTTGCCACCTATGAACGATACCTGAATCTGAAAAGAGACGATTCTGTGAGCGTACAGGAATTTGATGAGATGGAGGCCCGCTACCGCCAGGCGAAAGCGGGCCTGGGGCTGAAAGACGCTATGGTGGAGGCAGCCACTGCAAGAGTCAAGCAGGCTGAAGCTTCTCTGGCGACAGCCTGGGTAAATAAAAAGGATGCAGTGATTACTGCTCCCCACGATGGTATCATCACCGGAAAGATGGTTGACAAAGGAGACCTTGCAAAGCCCGGCAGCCCCCTGCTGGCCTTAGAGACCACCAGCGGCTTTTGTATAGATGTGGTACTGCCGGAGACATATATTGACTATGTGCAGCCCCTGCAGAAGGTATCGGTTAGGGTTCCAGCGCTGAAAACCGGGCCCTTAGAGGGGAATGTCTGTACCATAGTGCCCAGTGTAGACCCGAGAAGCCGCTCCTTTATTGTCAAGATTAAACTGCCAATAGACAGAAAGGTCAGATCCGGCCTATTCGCCCGGGCAGAGATACCTATGGGCCATAGCAAGAAACTTCTGATACCCCAAAAGGGAGTGGTTACCCGAGGACAACTAACCGGCCTCTATTTGGTGGATTCAAAAAGCATAGCACACTTTCGGCTTATTCGTCTTGGCAAGACTTTTGGGGATTTCGTTGAAGTCCTTTCAGGGCTCAAAGAGGGTGACCGCTATGTTCTGGAGCCAACGTCGAGCATTCAGGACGGTGTTAGCATTGAGGTGTCCAAATGAAACAGCAGCTGGGTGCTGCAGGTAAGATCGCCAGGGCTTTCATAGATTCCAAACTCACCCCGCTCATTATTGTGGCCTCCATCCTTTTAGGATTGGCAGCCCTTTATGCCCTTCCCAGGGAAGAGGAGCCCCAGATCATTGTTCCGATGATCGATATTTTTGTTCAGATGCCGGGTGCAAGCCCAAAAGAGGTAGAAGAGCGCGTCACAAAACCGATGGAAAAACTGCTATGGGAAATCCCGGGGGTGGAATACATTTATTCCACTTCCAGCCCGGGAGTCTCAATGGCGGTGGTCCGTTTTTATGTGGGTGAAGATGAAGAAGAGTCAATAGTCCGGCTCCAGTCCAAACTGATGGCCAATTACGACCTTATTCCTGAAGGCGTTTCCCATCCTCTTATTAAACCTCGCTATATTGATGATGTGCCGATACTTGCCCTTACATTCTGGGGAGAAGATGCCGACCATTACGATTTGCGACGGGTAGTGGCAGAGGTGGAAGATCGGGTGAAGCGTGTGGACAATGTCTCAACCACGGCCATTATCGGCGGCTATCGAAGGCAAGTCCAGGTACTCCTCGATCCGGTCCGCATGGCAGCTTTTCACCTCAACCCCAGTTCCATTGTCAACATGCTAAGGGCTGCCAATCAGGAGTCCAGGGTTGGAAGTTTTCCCTCTGTAGACGGTGAAATCCTGGTTCATACAGGTGGCTTCTTGAGTAATTCCAACGATGTGGGCCTGGTGGTGGTAGGAGTCCATGGGGATCGCCCTGTCTATTTAAGAGAAGTGGCTAACATTGTAGATGGTCCTGAGGAGCCTGACCAATATGTATTCTTTGGAACCGGACCGGCAGCCGACAAGAAGGGAATTGTTAAGGGACCTTTGCACAAAGGCGTCTATCCTGCCGTGACCCTCACCGTTGCCAAGCGTAAGGGCGCCAATGCCATTACGGTGGCTGAAAAAGTGCTCCAACGGGTGGACGAGAGCCGAGGCGTGATAATTCCTGAAAACATAAACATGACAGTGACCCGCCATTACGGCGAGACGGCTAAAGAGAAATCCGATGAGCTTTTGCTTCACATGTTCATTGCCGTTTTCTCAGTTACAATACTGATATGGTTCGCCCTTGGCCACCGCGAATCTGGTGTTGTGGCCCTGGCGATTCCGGTGACTCTCGCTCTTACTCTTACAGTTTTTTATCTTTATGGCTACACGCTGAACCGCATCACCCTATTTGCCCTGATATTTTCCATCGGTATTTTGGTGGATGATGCCATTGTTGTGGTGGAAAATATGGTTCGCCACTTTCGACTTCCGGAAAACAAGGATCGTCCAATTTTAGGGATAGCAGTTGAAGCAGTGGACGAAGTGGGCAATCCCACCATTCTTGCAACTTTTGCCGTGATCGCAGCCATTCTGCCAATGGCCTTTGTGGGCGGACTCATGGGCCCTTATATGAGACCTATTCCGGTGGGGGCCTCGGCCGCCATGGTTTTTTCCCTGTTGGTCGCCTTTGTTGTTACGCCGTGGGCATCCGTGCGACTTCTCAAGCACAAGAACAATGGCGGCGGCGAGGCGCATGGCGAGAAAGAGGATTGGAGCATCAAACTCTATCGTCGGATCATGACCCCTCTTATTGAAGTACGTTTCTGGCGTTGGCTCTTTTTGATTGGCGTGGTGGTGCTGCTCATGGCTGCCTGTGCCCTCATTGCTGTGGGCTGGGTGCGAGTCAAAATACTTCCCTTTGACAACAAGAGCGAGTTTCAGGTGATTATCGATATGCCGGAATCCGCCACATTGGAGGAGACATCAAGAGTTGCCATGGAAATGGGCGATTATTTGAAGACTGTTAACGAAGTAGTCGATTATGAGATCTATGTAGGCACTGCCGCCCCATTTAATTTTAACGGCCTGGTCCGCCACTACTATTTGCGTCAGGGTCCCAACGTGGCTGACATCCAGGTGAATCTGGCAAACAAACATGACCGTAAGGCCCAGAGCCACGATATTGCAAAGTGGGTGCGGCCCGGGCTCAAGCGCATTGCAGACAGATTTAATGCCAGGGTGAAAGTGGCAGAGGTGCCTCCTGGTCCGCCGGTGCTATCAACCCTTGTTGCGGAAATCTATGGTCCGGATTATGAGCGTCAGCGCCAGCTTGCCAAAGAAGTGATCAAGATTTTTGAAGAGACCCCGGGTGTGGTAGATACGGATTGGTACATGGAAGAAAGGCAGTCCAAGGTCAATCTTCTAGTGGATAAGGAGAAGGCGGCATTGCACGGCATCAGTGCTGCCCAGATTGATCAGGCCCTGCAGATTGCTCTCAAGGGGATGCAAGCGGGCCTGCTTCATCGACCCCGGGAGAAAGAAGACGTTTCCATTTTGCTGCGGTTGCCATTGGCTGACAGGGCAGGGATCAAAAAGTTGGAGGCAATTAAGATTCCTTCAGCAGATGGCAGACTGGTGCCTCTTTCCAACCTCATCTCCGTACAGGAAACCGATCTGGACCGCAGCATTTACCACAAAAACCTGATGCCGGTGGTCTATGTAACCGGAGACGTGGCCGGGGTCAAGGAGAGTCCTGTGTATGCCATTTTGGAGATGCGCAAGAAGATAGATGCCATCTCCCTGCCTGAGGGATATAAGATCCGCCAGCATACGGCCCACATTCCTGAAAGCGATAAGCGATTCGCCATGAAATGGGACGGCGAATGGCACATAACCTACGAGGTATTCCGCGATCTGGGTATCGCCTTTGGTGTGGTCCTGGTGCTAATTTTTATCCTTGTGGTGGGGTGGTTTCAGTCATTGAGTACGCCCCTGGTTATCATGGTCGCAATCCCCTTTTCCTTAGTGGGTATCCTGCCGGCCCATGGGCTTATGGGCGCATTTTTTACTGCAACTTCTATGATCGGTTTCATAGCCGGTGCCGGGATTGTTGTGAGAAACTCCATCATTCTTGTAGACTTCATCGAGCTGCGCCTTAAACAGGGCATGCCCCTGGACAAGGCCGTAATCGACGCCGGAGCCGTTCGCTTCCGTCCCATGATGCTTACCGCTGCTGCAGTTGTTGTGGCCGCCTCAGTCATACTCTTTGATCCCATCTTCCAGGGCCTTGCCATATCGCTCATGGCCGGGGAGGTGGCATCCCTTTTACTCTCCAGGATGACCGTGCCCATACTCTACTACCTGGACAAACGATGGGAATTTGCACACGGTAACCCAATGTCATCAACTTAAGACTCCAATCTCTCTCCCTTATCCTATTGTGAAAAAGCTTCTAATCACCAAAGATAGGCTTGAGGCCCTTTATTGCAAGTACAATCGGCGCGAATTCGTGCATCCGGACCCACTCGAATTCCTGTATCCTTACGAGAAGCTTTGTGATCGTGAAATTGTGGCGCTTGTAGCCTCATCACTTGCTTACGGAAAGGTTGCCCAGATTCTTAAGAGCGTCTCCTGCGTCCTTGAACAGATGACGCCGTCACCGTCGGTCTTTTTAAAACGAGCTTCTCTTGAAACAATACAGCAGACCTTTGCAGGTTTTAAACATCGCTTTACTACCGGCCAAGATCTTTCTTTCATGCTGTTTGGTGTCAAACAAGTCCTAAAAAGCTACGGCTCGCTTCACGCCTGTTTTATGAACGGACTAAATGATGATGATACGGTGCTTCCGGCCCTTACCAGCTTTGCAGGCGTACTTTCTCTTTGTGCCGACCGCAGCCCGGGCCATCTTGTGCCTGCGCCCGAGAAGGGCAGTGCATGCAAGCGACTCAATCTCTTCCTCCGATGGATGGTACGCCGGGATGAGGTGGATATAGGTGGGTGGGAGAACGTGCCTGCATCAAAGCTGATCGTCCCTGTAGATACTCATATGCACAGGATTTGTCTGTTGCTCGGGCTTACAACACGAAAACAGGCGGATATGCGCACAGCCATGGAGATAACAGATGCCTTCAGAGAAATGGCTCCGGGGGATCCGGTCAGATACGATTTTTCCCTGACCCGCTTGGGCATTCGGGACGATGCTGACATTGAGGCTTTTCTAAGAAAGTGAGGCCCTAAGTCCCCAGATATCTATCCCTAACAAATAATGCCGGGAATTTTTCCCGGGTGCAGGCCCTAAGCCCTTGGAAATGCTTTTTTTATCACTACACACTCCGTAGTAAACACCTACTAATTCCCTTGACGCACGACCCTATTTTTCCTATACTCAACCCGCCTATGACGGAAACCCTATCTCAAGAAAAACTGCGACAAATGGTTTCCCGCTGGCTTCCTGCGGGTCGGTCCCGTCCTTTTCGAATTTACCAGGACACCACGGATTTTTTCCGTATAGAATATGGAGATGTGGTTGTTCTTGATGACAAGCCCTTCCTTGTTCGCCACAATGCCAAGGAGGGGCGGTTTGGTCTTGATGATGAGGAGAAATTTTGGGTGAAGCGAGCCACTGACCTGACCGACGGGAGCCTGAAGGTCATCAAGCTCGTTTTCCACGAAAAGTTTACGGCTAATATCGGAGGCATCGAGTTCGAGTGTTTTAGAAGCCCAAAGAAAGAGGCGCGTGTCCTTGATCTGGTAGGAGACCACAAGAACTTCATGCACGGATATTCTGTCAAAGATGTGAAAGGCAACCTTGTGCGCATACTTGATTTTGTCAAGGGGGGGCCTCTGTCCAGCTATGTGAGGGATATGAACGGGGACCATCAGACATATTTTTACAATCAACTGCCCGGCATCCTTGACCATTTTACCGAATGCATCAAGGCGATCCGGTTCTTACACGAACATGGCGAAAAGCACGGCGACATACGACGCGATCACATTATAGTCGACCGTGATAAAGGGAGCTTCCGCTGGATTGATTTTGACTATAATTATCGCCACAGGGAAAACATATATGCTTACGACCTCTTTGGCCTTGGCAATGTCCTGGTATTCCTGGTGGGCATGGGCGATGTGCTTAGGACCGATCTCAGTAAACAGGGTCATCCCGCCCTCAGCAAACTGCAAGAAGGAGACAGGAACATCGTTTTTGGTAATCGAATAGTCAATCTGAAGAAGATTTATCCCTACATACCCGATAGCCTGAACCGGGTGCTTATGCATTTTTCAAAAGGTGCCAACTGGTTTTATGAGAACACCACCCAACTGCTGGATGACTTAAGAGAGTTCAATAGCGGTTTTTGATTGTGTCATAGGTTTCTTGAGGAGGAAGTAGCATGGCTGAAGAGAAGATGGTTCTTGATAAGAATATCCTGATTGCAGTAGATGAGTCGGAAAACGCCCGTCGTGCAGTCCTGTATGTTGCTCAATTGCTGGGAGGCATAGTGGGCTTTAAGGCTACCATCTTACACGTGATCCCCCAACAGGAAGAAGATTTTTTCGCCACGCCTGCCGATAAAGACAAATGGCTCAGCCAATACAAACAAAAAATTGACGCAATGTTGGATAATTATCGACAAATATTAGTCAGAGGAGGCTTCGACCCGCATGATGTCTCGGTTCGTTCCACCCTTCGCTACTGCCCCTCGATGGCCGAGTGCATTTTGGATGAACGTGACCAACTCGAATACGGCACCATTGTAGTGGGGAGACAGGGTCTTTCTCGACGTGAGGAGTTCCTTTTCGGCAGTGTCTCCAGCACAATTGTCCACCATGCGCGCAGTTGCACGGTCTGGGTAGTACAATGATAATACCTAACCCGGACAAGCCGGAACAAAAATAAGGATAAATCTATCGCGAAAACACGAAAGTACGAAGACACGAAAGCCTGAATGTTATTTTATTTCGTGCTTTCAATCTTTCGTGTTTTCGTGATTGTCTTCTATGGTTTTCTGCCAGGAAAAAACACGAATCATAAGGAACTAACAACTCATTGGGGCAGCAGCAGCTCAATTCAGTTTGAGAAAACGAAATATGAAACAAGTATCCTTTAATGGCAAAATGGGGTCGTCAAAAGGATTTTGAAACAGCTTATAGGAACTATGGGGAAGTCCGGACTTCTCACTGAAAAGGAGAACCAAGGATGGGAATCAGGGAACGCTCTGCAAAACGCCGAAGGCGCATAGTTGCTCACCGCGCACCAAACTTCGAAGATGCCGAAAAATGGGATCTGGATTTCTGGCAGCGCCAAACCCCTGAACAGCGCCTGTCAGCGTTGGTGGCAATTCACGAAGACGTGAAGAAAGTCGAACGGTCACGTTCGAAAAACAGTGGGGCCAAAAAAGAGGAGTCATGACAATGGAAGCTGCAGGAGATTTTGAAGACATGCTTGAAATGCTGGACAAACACAATGTCAGGTATATCATCATTGGCGGCCTTGCGTTCATTTACCATGCAAAACCTCGTTATACCAAGGATATGGACCTGTGGATTGATCCCTCACCTAAAAATGTTAGACGAGCCAACGCTGCTTTAACCGAGTTCGGAAGTCCTTATATGCTGAACTCTGAAAGTCCGGAAGAAATCCTGCAGTTGGGAGTCGCGCCGGACAGGATAGACCTACTCCGTCATGTTAGGGGTGCGAGATTCGAAACGGCTTGGAAGAAACGGATCAAAGGACAGTATGGCAGCGCTAAAGCTAACTGGATAGACCTTGACAGTCTCATTCGCATTAAGAGCCGCATAGATAATCCGCGACACCAGGAAGATGTCCGAATACTGCGTGAAGTAAAAAAGCGTCGCAGAAAAGGCTAGCGTGAATTGAATGTAATAAGCAAGAAGGAAATAGGACAATGGGAAAGGGAATGCATCAACAACCCTGGATGGAAAGTTTAAGACCAAATAACCCCATGCGTTAAAGGTGCGCTATGACAAAAAAGAAGGACAAGGCTGAATCCTCTTTGAGGCCGGAAATTTCCAGAGAGATTGACAAAATTAAGCTCGCAAAAGAGAAGCTGGAAAAGATCAAGACGGAGAGTTGGCCCAGGCAAGAGAAGAACCTGGAAAAATTGCAACGGGCCAGAATCAAGGATGTCCAGCGCAAAGTCTTAAAGGATGAAGATTTCAATAAACAGAAGAAGGCCGACAAAAAGATCGGAGGCGTTAGGGGGAAATTTCATCCCTCTCTTGAAAGAACGCGGAAGCGCACCTGAGGGAAGATTATTAACCTGGGTTGAGCGGTTCAACGTTCACGGTTCCCGGTTGAAGAACCCCTGGCCCCCTTCGGTCTGAGCTCAGGGTCGAAGACAGACCGGGACTACATGGGCACCAAAATCATCTTGGGATG
>JAIWEZ010000059.1:0-10158 GCA_048631945.1 Gammaproteobacteria bacterium
ATGCCGAAGTGGTGGAAGCTGGTAGACACGCTGTCTTGAGGGGGCAGTGGGTTACGCCCGTGCGGGTTCAAATCCCGCCTTCGGCACCATAAAGATTTCAAGGGGTTAGCTAAGTCAAGCTGGCCCCTTTTTGTTGTAACGCTTATCATTTCTGTATTGTAGCAGCTTGCTGGGCATCCTCCATGTCAACCGTGTTATACCTGTCACTCCGGTATTGCAAGCCACCTTATTTGACAAATTCCCGAACATGATTGATTTGGGATTTACCGAAATTTGCATAGAGCACAAGAAAACATATTTCTGTTTCAATTCCAAGCTTTCCGGGATGGTTCATGAACAGGGGAGGCAGCAGTTGCAGGGCGATATAAGCAGCTGGGGTGACCCTGAAGACCCCAACTGCCGTGGGTTTACCCCGGAGGAGTTTCAGATGCTTGATTTTTCGAGAATAGACCTGTCTGAATGGTACGGCGATATTGAAACCAAAGCCCAAGTCCAGATAGAGAGCGAAATGCAGGAATCCATAGAAGACCACTATTGAAAGAAGAGTCCTTGTGATGGACTCAAAGTCTTAGACTTTTTGCACATTTGCATGTTATGAGAAAAGAGGATAAGGTCAGAAGCCTTCAGGAAAGACGTGTGAGGCAAGAATGTACTGAGAAGCGAAGGCAGGTAAGCGTATAGTGAAACGAATTTATCTTAATAACAGCACGTTAAACAGACCATTTGACGATCAGAGTCAGGCAAGGGTCAAGTTGGAAACGGAAGCCCTCTTTCAGATCTTGTCGGATATCGACTTGAGGAATTCCAAGCTGATTCTGTCTGAAGTTACTGATTTGGAAAACAGCAAGAATCCGCATTATTCGGTCAAGATAAGGATTGACGAGTTGGTATCAAAGGCCGACAGAAAAATCAAAGTCAATGCTACGACAAAAAGACAGGCAAAGACCTTTGAGAATGCTGGCTTAAATGGTATGGACGCGCTCCATCTGGCTGCTGCCATTCAGGGAAAAGTAAGTTTTCTTATAACCTCCGACGATTCTTTCCTGAAGAAGGCCAAGAAGGTGACGTCGGATCAAACCATGAAGATTATGAATCCAATAGAATATGTTCTTGCGGAGGGTTTATGAAAAACGTGACAGAATATCGCACAGATATGGACATCCAAAAAAGGGCCTTTCGAATTTTGCTAAGAGAAATGGGATTGGCCGAAACTTTAAGGTTCAATATGAGTTACGAACGCGGAAGTGGTGATTATGCCAAGGAAAGATCTCAATATTTCAGAGACACCACAGTTGATGAACTATATAACGAGATTCTTTCCCGCAGAAAGAATAAGAGAACAACTCAGTGACCCTGTCAACTCTGCCTGCCCCACCTGCCCTTGACACTTTTGACAGTATTGTCAGCGATTTGATGACAGTGTAATTACACTTTGCCAGGGTGGCAAACGCACACACTCACGTATTATTACGCTTGGACGCCCGAGACGGTCATTTTTTCGGATATTCAACCATGTAGCCGGGACGGAGATTGTGTGAGGGGACGTTCGTGTTGAACGTGCGCAGGGCTGGCTGATTTGGACTTGGTTTCTCATGTGTTGAAGGAAATGTTTTACAGTTATAATGGAAGACAGGGGGGGCACATCTTAAATATTAAATATTCGTCCAAAACCGAAGACGTTGTTGACCATGGAACAAGTGAACTTTGAGGACGGGGGGCCAATGGGGTACATTCATATATTACTTCGAGATAAAATTAGAATTAAATACAATCTGTTACAGCGTGGATGATAAGGTGCTTTTGATAGGGGAATCTTGTTTTTTTCTTTACGGAAAAACCTGAAGCCTGAAACGTAAAAAAAAGATTGCTTACCTAAGTGCGATACGCTATAAGCATTCGTCGCATGAACCACGGGTTGAAACGGCCCGTGGTTTTTTATTTCAAACCTACATCCCAGTATATCGGTAGGTCCGTAACATGTCGACGCCACGGCACTTCGTCCCTGCACTCTGGGGATCAGGGTACGGAGCGTCTCCACACAATAGGCGGACGCGTTGCGGACCCCTCGATATCCGGATGTGCAGCGCCGTTTTGAAGGGTTTGCCTTTCATCGGCATACATATGAGGAACAAATTATGATCAGCGCATCCAACGTGGCGCTTGCCTATGGCAAGCGCGTTTTGTTTAAAGACGTCAATATCAAGTTCACCCCCGGTAATTGCTACGGCCTTATCGGCGCCAACGGCGCCGGCAAATCGACTTTCCTGAAGATCCTTTCCGGGGAGAACGAATTCGACAAAGGGGCGGTGAGCGTAGGGCCCGGCGAGCGCATCGCCGTCCTGAAGCAGGACCGGTTTGCCTACGACGAGGAAACCGTCTTCAACACGGTGATCATGGGGCACGAGCGGCTCCATGCCATCATGATGGAACGGGACGCCATCTACTCCAAGGCGGAGTTCACCGAAGAGGATGGCATTCGATCCGGTGAGCTGGAGGCGGAGCTCGCTGAGATGAATGGCTACGAAGCCGAGTCCGAAGCGGCGGTTCTCCTCAACGGCCTGGGCATTCCCGAAGAGATGCGCCACCTGAAGATGAAAGAGCTGGAAGGGGGGGACAAGGTCCGCGTGCTTCTCGCCCAGGCCCTATTCGGCAACCCCGATGTCCTGCTCCTTGACGAACCCACCAACCACCTGGATCACAAGTCCATCGCCTGGCTGGAAGATTTTCTGGCGCGTTTTCAGAATACCGTGATCGTGGTATCCCACGACCGTCACTTCCTCAACCAGGTCTGTACCCACATTGCCGATATCGACTACGGCAAGATCCAGATTTTCGTGGGCAACTACGACTTCTGGTGCCAGGCGAGCCGCCTGATCCAGAAGCAGAAACAGAACGAAAACAAGAAAGCGACGGAAAAAGCCAAAGAGCTGACCGCGTTTATCCAGCGCTTCAGCTCCAACGCCTCCAAAGCCAGACAGGCCACTTCCCGGAAAAAGCTCCTGGAAAAGATTACCCTGGATGAGATGCCGGTCTCGTCACGAAAATACCCCTGGATTGCCTTCAGGCCGGAACGCCCCTGCGGGAGCGTGATCCTGGAAATCGAAAATCTCAGCAAAACCATCGATGGGGAGAAGGTCCTCAACAACTTCAGCATGGTGTTGAACAGCGGGGACAAGATCGCTTTTGTCGGAGACAACAGCCTGGCCAAAACCGCCCTGTTCCAGATCCTGGCAGGGGAGATGGAGCCGGACTCCGGCAGCTTCCGATGGGGCCAGACCGTCACCACCTCCTACTTCCCCAAGGAGAACAGCCGCTTCTTCGAGACCGAGATGCCCCTGGTCCAGTGGTTGCTGCAGTACGCTCCGGAAGAGGGGGTGAACTTTGCCCGCGGTTTCCTCGGCCGCATGCTCTTCTCCGGAGAAGAGGCCATGAAAAAGACCGGGGTTCTTTCCGGCGGGGAGAAGGTGCGCTGCATGCTCTCCCGCATGATGCTGACCGGCTCCAATGTGCTTCTGCTGGATGAGCCCACCAACCACCTGGATCTGGAGGCCATCACCTCCCTCAACGAAGGGCTCATGGTCTTTCCCGAGGTGATTCTCTTCGCTTCCCATGACCACCAGTTCGTCTCTACCGTGGCCAACCGTATCGTGGAACTTACCCCGGAAGGTTCCATTGACCGGCTCATGGGCTTTGATGACTACCTGGCAAGCGCTGTCGTGGCCAAAGAGAGGGAAGCCCACTATTGCGGGGAAAGTGCCATGGCACTCTGATCAGGGGGAAGAAGGCTTTCCACGACCCCAGGCTTTCCAAGGATCTCTGATAAGGTATCTGCAAAGTCGGGATCTCCGTATGAACCGTGATAGACATATAGTATACAGTCGATCAACGCATGTGTAACCATTCGGATACATGAACCAATTTCGATTTGCCCTATTTCTAAGAGACCAAATTACCATGCCCCGCGATGTTTTCTTGACACATAAGCCTAGACGGACTAAAGCAAATAAATCGGTTCAATTACCGCCTTCCCATTGACCCTTCGTGATGTGAAGGAACTGGATCGAGTACGGAAATCAGGATCCCTATTTTTGGAACCCGCTTTAATCCCATCTTTTGTCTCACAGATGTGATTCTTTAGCCCTTTCCAGAGTTAACTCCTGAAACTGTACGAAAACAGAATAAAGGAGGATAATCGCTATGGAAGAAGGAATCGTGAAGTGGTTCAGTGACCAGAAGGGATTCGGTTTCATTGAGCGGGATGGGGAAAAGGACGTGTTTGTCCATCACTCCGCCATTAGCGGGTCTGGATTTAAAACCCTTGCTGAAGGTGACCGGGTGACCTTTGACGTAGAACAGGGCGCCAAAGGACCTTCGGCACTGAACGTTACTAAACTCTAGACTAGAGCTGTTCGATCATCATAGGCACCTTGTCATCGTGAGGCGAGGTGCCTATTTTGTCTGTGACATGTTAAGGGAACCTCGAACGTTAGAGAGTCATAGTACAATTTTATCAAACGAAGTGATAACGCGATTTCACAATCCTTCCCACAACGTTGCTGATGGGAAGAAAGGGGGGCACAAGTTTGAGGGAGTTTAGCAATTTCGGTATGGGCCCCGAGGAATTTGGAGCCGTTATCCCAATTACACCGCAAGAGAACTTCGTCAACGGCGTGTATTCTTCAGTGGATGAAGCGACTGCATGCGGACTGGATCGGCTGCGTAGCGAAGATGGCATCATTCCAACTTGTAAATTGGGCTGTTGTCACTGTTGCCGCTATCTTATCCTTACGAACATTGCAGAGGCCCACACCTTGGCGCAATATGTCAAGCGGGAATTGTCAGTAGACCAGATAAACGACCTTCGGATGCGAACGCAACAATGGCATGAATGGGACAATTCCAGGCCGGGCAGATATCCGTCGGCCAACATCGACGAGCAGACAGATCTTTCCAACTACGACCATTGCTGCCCTCTGCTGGTAAATGGCGCATGCAGCGCCTATCCCGTTAGGCCAGTCGTGTGTCGAACGCATTTTGTCTGTTCGCATCCCCTATCCTGCTGCGCAGCAAACGATCCGGAATCTACAGAAGACGCTCCGGGGGTGCTCTCGTCCGTTGTGACGGCGACAAGTCCGTTTTCAATGGCAATAAGGGATCATATCGAAAACGCAGGCTTGGATTTCTCTCGGTCAATAATGCTTCTTCCGCATTGGTTGGCGATTGAAATGGGTTGGGATTTCGCCATATCGCTGAGAAACCCAAAAGACGACTGAGAAACAACACGTTGGCTGGATAATTATCCTGGATAATAATGTTCTCAATTATAATTAAGATGCGACCCTATTGTGCCCCGACTTCTGCGTTATAACCCTTTCGAAAAAATAGTTCTTTCAACCCAGCCTCTTACCAAGTTGACATATCTGTGTTCTTTTGATCTGCTAAATTAACGCTTGACGTTATTAACGAAACGCGATAATATGCCACAAACATGATCAAATCTTTTCGTGATAAAAAAACCCCAAAAATATTTCATAGGCTTGTTTCCGGTAAACTTCCGCGAAGCATTCAGCATACTGCACGTAGAAAGCAGGTGATGCTGGATTCGGCAACCGAACTTAATGCCTTGCGTATCCCACCCGGTAACAGACTGGAAGCTCTTAAAGGAAACCGAAAAGGCCAGCACAGCATTCGCATTAACGATCAATGGCGCATATGTTTTAGATGGAAGGCCGGAGATGCTTATAATATTGAGATTACTGATTATCATTAGGAGGTTTATTATGAAGAAAAAAAAACTCCCTCCCATCCATCCTGGTGAGATCCTGATGGAAGAATTTCTAAAACCAATGGGCATCAGTCAATACCGATTGGCCAAGGACATAAGTGTACCCCCAAGACGAATCAATGAAATTGTTCACGAGAAACGGGGGGTTTCTGCAGATACTGCTCTGCGTTTAGGTCGGTTCTTTGGGATGTCACCACAGTTTTGGTTGAACCTTCAGAGTCGATATAATCTTGAAGTCACTGAAGATTTGCTCGCAGATCGACTTACTAAAGAAGTGCATGCTCTCAATTCCAAACATGGCTTGAACCAAATCTACGGGTTATAACCTTTAAGGGGTAATAAAGAGGGTAATAAGAAGGGCGTATGGCACAAACACCTGACGAAATGACCTATGTGGAGATTCCCTTTATTTCTGAAAAGAAAATGAGGCGGTTTATGGCTGGGGAAAGACGGGCGAATGAAAATTTGATATATGCAAGAGCCCAAAGAAACTTAATAGTATTTATTCTATTTTAATGGAATGGTACAATCCAGAACTGAGTGATGCAGAACTCGCGAAACAGGCACTCCGATATTGGATAAACGGGTTTTAAAATCGGAGTTTGTGGACAGATTTCGATCACAAAGGTCCATAAAAGCAGAGCAGGAAGGCCATATCAGGAGGACGTGATGAAGATTTATGCTACCATTATTACTATTTGCTTGGCACTTTTTTTGTTGTGCGTGAGCTGTTCGAGAGAAGAACCGGCTCCGCCCCCGGTATACAAGACCAAGGTCACGATGCCCATCAAAATGCCTCCCCCGGAAAAGGCTAAAACTTCAATATCCGATGTGGAGGACAAGGCTAAAACTGAGGCGAAGGAGGGCGGAGAGGTAAAGATCGCGAAAATTGAAGAGAAGTCATTAAAGAAGCCGGAAACAGGGGCCAGAGAAAAAGAAACGGAAAAGGAAGGAGTTATCGTTTATTATATGGCAAAAATTGGTGACAGCCTGTCCAGTATAGCAGCGAGAGAGGATGTGTACGGAGACCCATTGAAATGGCCTATCCTTTATCGGCTTAATAGGGACAAACTTGACAAATTGCAGTTGGGAGAGGGTCTTCCTTATAGGGAAGTTCCTGAGGGACTAAAGCTGAGATTTCTCTCGCCTAATGAGATAAGGGGGAATCTTAAAGGGATAGGCGATAATGTATGGGTGGTTAGTGTTTTATCCAGCACATCTGATAGAGAGATCGCTCCTGCTGCAATCAAACTTATTAGGAATGGATACTCGGTTTACATTACCCGTGTCAAAGTAAAGGCAAAGGATTGGATGAGACTCCGTGTCGGTTTTTTCAATAACAGAACCGATGCCGAAAAGGAAGGGAAGAAGATAATGAACATGGTGAATCTCCGTGATTCCTGGATCACCAAAGCAGGGAAGCAAGAACTTGAGGAATTCGGTGGTTATTACTAGAGATGCCCAGTGGAATTCTGATTAGTTCCTTAGCCAAAATTCGTGTTTTTTCTGGCAGGAAATTGAAAAACAATCACGCCTCTTCTCAAGGCGAACGCCGCAATACACGAAATGACGAAAGCACGAAAGGGAAAAAGAACGAAAAAGACCAAAGCACAAATAAATGCATAGCACCAAAATTCAATGTAAGAGGCTTTGGCAATTTGTCGTTGGGATTTGACTCGACATTTGGTTTTAGTATCTGAAATTGCATCTTTTCGTGTTTTCGTACTTTCGTGTCTTCGTGATAAATTTTTTTGTTTTCGGGTTGTCCGGATTAGGAGAAAATCGTGAAGAAGACATTTGTCAATAAAGTCAAGTCGGGACAAGCAGTAGATGATATCTTTGTCGCGCGGGACAAGCAGCTATCTCATAAAAAAAATGGAGACCCGTATCTCATCCTAAGCCTGGTGGATCGCAGTGGCGCTATGAAGGCAGTTGCATGGGACAATGTTCAGGCTATGAGCGAAGCATTTGTGGCCGGAGACTATGTTAGAGTCAAGGGAACTGCTGTTGAATACAGGGAAACATTGCAACTTGTCGTGAAAAACCTTGAGCGGCTTGATCCGGCAAAGTTAGATGCCCGGGATTTTCTACCAGCCACGGAGCGGGATGTGGACCACATGGCGGCCCAATTGATCCAGATCAGTAAGACGGTGGAAAACCAGCATTTGTCAAGACTTCTTGCCGCCTTCTTTGAGGATAAGGACTTTGTCAATCTATTCAAGACCGCCCCTGCGGCAAAGAAGATGCATCACGCCTACCTTGGTGGGCTGCTGGAGCACACCCTTTCCATTGCCCGGCTCATCCAGGCGATTGACGGCCATTATAAGGGAATTGACAGGGATCTCCTTCTCACGGGTGGAATCCTTCATGACATCGGCAAGATTTACGAGTTTTCCTATGAGACCCATATCGACTATTCTGACGCAGGGCGACTTCTCAATCACATCGTCATCGGGGTTGAGATGCTTGATACAAAGATAGCCACCCTAATTGACTTTCCGGAAGATTTATCCCTTGTCTTAAAACACATGATTGTAAGCCACCACGGCACACGTGATTTCGGATCACCCGAACCACCAAAGACCCTTGAAGCCATTATGCTGTACTACCTAGACGAGCTGGACGCCAAGGTTAACGGCGTGCGATCTTTCATGGAGGCCGAAGACCTGCCCGCCGAAGGCGGAGCATGGACGTCCTACCACAGGGTTTTCGAACGCTTCTTTTATAAAGGAAAAACTTAGAAACTTAGAAATTGAGGGATTGAGGAATTGGGACCTTCAACTTTAGGCACTTTAGCTCACCCTGGCCCAGAACCCTGGGGCTTATAGGCGCATAATAGGCTCATCCGGGCACGTAGCTCCCCTGGCCCAGACCTGGTTGGGGAGGGTGATAGACTCTCGCGAGCGTGTCGCGCTAGGCGGGCCGAAGAGGCTTCGCGATACTGGTCGCTGGATGCTTGATGCTGGATAGCAGTGAAGGAAAAGTTTCCTTATTATTCGATCCAGTATCGAGTGACCAGTATCCAGTATCTGCCACGGACAACAAACAACGATCAACGGACACTACCCATGTTCATTACCTTTGAAGGAATCGAGGGCTCCGGTAAAACGACCCAGATAAAGCTTCTTATCCCCGTGCTGCAAGCAAAGGGCTACGAGTGCATAGCCACTCGCGAACCAGGGGCCACCGAGGTCGGAAGTAAGATTCGAGCAATCCTCTTAGATGCCGCGCACACCACCATTCTTCCCTTAACAGAGCTCCTATTATATGAGGCTGACCGAGCACAACACGTACACGAGGTAATCAGACCGGCTCTGGCCGACAACAAGCTGGTCGTGTCAGACCGGTTCTTTGATGCCACCACGGTCTATCAGGGCTATGCCAGAGGTTTTGACCTAAAGCTCATTGAACGACTACATCGTCTTGTAATAGGCGATCTTAGACCGGATCTCACCGTTGTCTTGGATTTGCCGGTAGATTTAGGACTGAAACGGGCCTGGGAGCGTATCAACGCCCAGTCTGGGGGGCTGCCCGAAGATCGCTTTGAAAAGGAGGCTTTTGCCTTTCACGAAAAGGTGCGCCAGGGTTATTTGACCCTTGCCGGGATTGAACCAGAACGCTTTCGAGTTATTGACGCCAACAGAAGCCACCAAGTTGTCCATAAAGAGATAGCAGAAATTGTCCTCGGTTTTCTAGACCTGAAAGGAAGTTAAGTATGAAATGGTTTATCACGATTTCTTCAAACGATCCGGAAACAGCATACAATGCCATGCGCCTGGCGAACGTGGCCCTTATTAAGAAGGAACAGGAAGTGGGCGTGTTCATGCTGGGGAAAGCGGTTGAATTCCCGGAGTTCAGTACCGAGGAGTTCAACGTGGCCGCACTGACTGAAGAGTTCATGGAAGCAGGCGGTGATTTTTTCGTCTGAGGAGTGTGTCTGAAGATCCGTGGTCGAACGGGTTCCGCCTCGTGTCCCCTGGCATGGATGGATGATCTTTACGAACTAATGGCAGAAGCGGACAAGGTCATAACCTTTTGAAAAACATGCCACTCATGAATGAGAGTGAGGGTCGGTCCATGCCAACTGTCAGATATTTCCACGCAAAACCTCAGATTTCGTGTCAAATCGGCCATTAAGATGGCATTTTCAGGGCCAGCACAGTGAAGCACTTCTTGTTCACATCTTCCGAAAAACCAGCCTCAAGCTCCGCAAAAATAAATATTCCTGTTTTTTTCCTAACCGTGACCGGATCTGTCACACCCCTCTGATAGTATTATTTTTAAACATGATCTTTCTTGAGGAGACTGAAGACCTGGAACGGCTCAGGGAGGAGATTGGAAAGTCGAAGTCCGAGGTGGAGAGTCTCAAGGCT
>JAIWEZ010000060.1:0-10145 GCA_048631945.1 Gammaproteobacteria bacterium
GGACCTACATTCATTTCTGGCTACTCATCGGATCAAAACGGCCACACTCGGGGGGCAATGAGCAGGGTAATAACCCCCACCACAACGGTCAGGTGAACCCCGATCTTGACAAAGTCCATGAATTTGTAGCCTCCCGGGCCATAGACCATCAGGTTGGTCTGGTACCCCATGGGCGAAATGAAACTGCATGAGGCCCCGACCATAACGGTTATGGCAAAGGGCATACCGTTAACGCCCAAACTGCCGGCCATGGCCATGGCAATTGGAAACATAAAGACGGCAGAAGCCACATTTGTAATCATGGTGTCCATGATGATACAGCCGATAAACACCACCGTCAAAGCCATGTAAGGATCATCGCCACCAATAATGCCCAAAAGGTCGGCGATTTTGGCCGACAGACCGCTTCCGGTGACAGCGGCCTCCAGGCCGATGGCACTGGCGATGATAATCAGGGTCTTAAATTCCAGGCTGTTTCCTGCCTGGCGAAACGTCATACAACCGGTCAGAATCATGGCGCCTGAAGCCAGAAGCGCAGCATTGAGCATGGTCATCCACCCCATCGCAACCACCGCCACCATGGCAATGGTAATCATCGTCGCAAATGCAGCGCGATCATAGTGTTTGATTCTGGCGTCGGTCAGTCGACGAACCATCGATAATTGAATTGTCCGTTGGTTTTCATTGAAAAACGTTTCATCCACTTCAAGGACCGCGACATCGCCGGCCTTGACCCGAACATCCGACATGGGCCCTTCGATGGGTCTGCCGCCCCTGGAGATGGCGATGATCGACGCTTGAATGCGAGATTCAGGTAAAGGCAATTCTTTGATTTTGCGGCCCAATGCCGTTGCTCGGCGTGATACGACCGCCTCTACCAGGCGATGCGAATGTCTGGCGCTGACCATCTCCCGAACCTCTGTTCCATACACCGGGTCCAATCCATTCGTTCCCCACAGATCGGGGATAGCTTCAAGCGTGGCTGAAAATACCAGCACATCGCCGGCTTCAAGTTTGCTTTGTGGTTTAATTTCCGCTTCGTCCACACCATTTCGTTTCAGTGTCAACAGTTGAAATCCCAAAGCGTTTATGTAGCCCATATCCTCGAGACTTTTGCCGATAATCGGTGCGTCAGCGGTTACTTTGAACTCCGTTCCGAAAAGACGCGTAATTTCTGCAGCAGCATCGGTTTCCTTGGTTCCCGGCAGGAGGAATCGGCTTGTCACCATTATGAAGGCAATACCGGCAACGGTTGCGGGTAAGCCGATCCAGGCAAGATCAAACATAGCGATTTCTCTCAACGGCGCCGCATTCGGATCACCTTTGGCAAGAAAATCAATCACCATACCGGCCACGACCAGGTTGGTGGATGTTCCGATCAGCGTACAGGTTCCGCCCAGAATGGAAGCAAAGCTCAAAGGAATATAAAGACGGGGCGCGGGCAGACGACTTATCTTCGCAAGATCGCGGATAACCGGAATAAACATCGCCACCAGGGGGGTGTTGTTTAAAAAGGCGCTTCCCACAGCCACCGGTGGCAGAATTTTCGCCTGCGCGGCCAGCAGGCTTTTGGGGCGGCCGATGAGTTTGTCGGTAATCAAAGTGATGGCACCTGTACGGTACATCCCGGCTGCCACCATCAACAGGGCCCCTACCGTCAGCATCCCGGAGTTGGAAAATCCCTTCAGACTGTCGCCCAGCGGTGCCAGATGGAAGGTTATCGTCAGGGTCAACGCGCCTACAAATACGGCTACCGGCGGGATCTTGCTCTTAATTAAGAGGGCAAAGGTCAACACCAGAATTGCAATCGTTATATACTGGTCGGCAGTCATTCCATATTCCCCTTTCGACTGAATCTACCACTATATCATCTATTCAGCCTTGCTACTTTGATCTTTTTGACACATACATCCCAATCACCAGTCAACCGCCACCACCAGATAGAGCCGGCCGACAACGGCTTCAAGGACTGTAAATGCTTTGGCCACCTCTGTGACAGGCGCGATATCGTCGATAAAATCAAAAAATGGCTTGTTTGAAGCCCTCAGAATACGAATTTGATACCAAGAGCAGGACCGCTGACGTCCAGCTTGTCCAGCACAGGGTTGTCGTCAAAATCCCACTCGAGATATCTGTACGCTGCATTGAGATGGATCCATTTGAACTTGTATCCGATACCGGCCATGGCCTGCCAGGTCAAATCCGACTCTCCGGTACCGATATCCAGGTAACCGAACAGGTGCCATTTTTCCGCTAAGTCCACGTCGCCCCTTGCGCCGATAATCGCATCCCAATTCGATCCGGGATCTGATGTGCGCAGATCCAAAGGATCCAAGCCCAAATCGGCCTTCAAGTAGAGATAGCGTGCACCGCCCAGGATATCGAGGCGACTCTTTCCGTGTCTGCGAGGTTGTAGCCGACCACCGGCGTTACGATCCAAGCGGTCACTTCCGCGTTGGCGGTCAGACCGGGTATTATGGCAGCACTATCCTCCGCGTTAAATGAAAATGACGTCTTGAAGGTTCGCTTTATCCAATCCCTCGGACCTCCATTATATCTTCTGGCCGTCCCCATGGGGATCTTGAAAATCGGAGTCTTAAAGGGTTGGGGCATACCGCAACTTCCTCATATTTAGTCAATGACCGCCTCTAAAAGGGGTGGCATGGTATTGATCCGGAAAGGGTCTTTAATGTCTCTCGCAGAGGAGGCAGAGTAAGTGAGTTTTTTTTGATCAGAATTCTTGAGGGGAATATTCTGATCAAACGCTCATACGCCGTGTTCTCAAGCGAACCGGGCGAGAGATAATAAAATTATCTGGTGCCTGCCTGATGCCGTTACCAATCCGGCCTCTGCCACAATTTTGGGTCGGGTGGCGGTTCTTCCAGCTCTTCGTTTGTCAACAGATTTCCCCAGTCGGTCCGTTCTTCCATCTGCTTGATGATGTCTTCCGGCACGAAATCTTTCCCGACGCGGGTTTCCCAGCCGCCGCCCAATGCCTTGTACATGGCAATCAGGTTGATGACGACAGATCCTTTGGTCACGATTTGGCCTTCTTGTGCCAGTGTCAAGAACCGCTGCGTGTCAAGCACCCTCTGATAGTCGGTCAGCCCCTCACGGTACTGTAGCATGGAGAGATCCACCGAACGTTTGTACGCCTTGACGCTCTCCGCCAAGAGCCCCGCTTCCTCCTGTGTCCTCAAAAAAGCGACCATGGCATCTTCAACTTCCTGGGCCGCTTTGAGGACCGTGTTCTGGTAGTCGACAACCAGTCCCTGGAAAACGGCATCTTGAACCCGAACCCTATTCTTGATACGCCCGTAGTTAAAGATATCCCAACTCACAGCAGGACCACCGAAGCCTTGAAGGCTATTTGAATTAAATAAATCCCCGGAGCTTTCTGCGGCAAAACCGATGGAACCGAACAACGTAAAATGGGGGTACAGATCCGCCTTGGCAAAGCCGATGCGTGCGCTTTGGGCCGCCATCCGGCGCTCGCTCCCTCGTATATCCGGACGCCGACGGAGCAACTCAGCAGGAATACCGACCGCCACTTCGGCAGGCACCGTGGGTATGCCCTTTGTCCCGACCAGCAAGGCCTCGGATTCCCCAGGTAGGATACCGAGCAAGATGCTCAGTCCGTTTTTGGACTGGCGTAGGTCGGCCTGTATACGAGGAATCAAGGCTTGGGTCTCCCTCAGGAGGGCTGTCGCCTGGGACACGTCCAGTTCGCTCACGTCTCCGCCCCTGAAACGCACCTCTGCGATCTGCAGTGAACGCTCCTGAATCTTCACGTTTTCCCGTGCAATGGACAACCGTTCCTCGAGAGTACGAATCACCACATAAGTCCTGGCCACTTCGGCGGTGAGGGTCACCAGGGTGTTGTCGTAGTCGGCAATCGACACTTCAAAGTTTCCGATGCCGGATTGCACGGCCCGACGGAATCTTCCCCAGAAATCGAGTTCCCAGGCGGCGTCGAATGAGAGTTGATAATCACTGAAGGTTGAGTCAAACAAAGCCGGTATTGGTATGTTGGCCGTGTTCTCACTCGCACTCACACGGGCATAGCTACCGACCGCTTGTTGCGTTTGGGGATACAGGGTCCCCTTAGCAATCCCTAACCGGGCCCTCGCTTCCAGGATTCGGATTCCTGCAATTCGAAGGGGCAAATTCTGTTCATAGGCGGCCTCGATGAGGCGGTCGAGGACTGGATCATTGAGTGCTGTCCACCATTTACTAATATCCTCCGGCTCACTTTTGATTTGGGGTTCCTCTTTCTCCATCCACTCTTTCGGCTCTTCTACCTCAGGCTGTTTATAATCGGGACCAACCATGGCACACCCACCCACCAGAAGAACGATGGCTGTCAGAACCACCGAGCATCTCGACAAAATTCCACCTATCTTATGCATGCATGACATTTCAAACTCCTTATTCAGAATTATGGCACCCCTTAATAGTCAATCGCCGCCTGAAGGCTATGGCGGGACAGGCAGGATAAATAAACGGTTAACCGTTAATCGTCCTTCGAAATTTATCCGCCGTTTGTGTGGCGGATTCGTTTTTCTTACTGTTCACTTTGATAAGGTATTCGGAAAAAGGCCGCATAGAAGACAGGCACCACAAACAGTGTCAGGACCGTGGCGAAGCCGAGCCCGAACATGATGGTGACAGCCATGGCGACAAAGAAATCATCCTGTAACAGCGGAAGCATTCCCAGGATGGTGGTCAGCGCTGCCATGGAGACCGGGCGCATTCTGCTCACGCCCGAGTCTATGATCGCATGAAAGGAATCTTTACCTTCCTTGATTTCCAAATTGATCTGGTCGACCAGGACAATGGCGTTTTTGATGAGCATACCGGCCAGGCTCATCACTCCGAGAAGCGCCATAAAACCAAAGGGTTGATTAAAGATGAGTAGACCGGCGGTGACCCCGATGATTGAAAGGGGGACGGTCAACCAAATGATCAAGGGCTGACGGAACGCATTGAAGAGAAAGATGACAACCAAGATCATCATTCCAAAGAAAATGGGTATGGATTCCCCAAGCTTTTTTTGCGAATCGGCCTGATCTTCAGCCTCACCCGACCAGGCGATAAAGTACCCCGGCTTGTCCTTCAAGGGAAGGATGTCGTCGTATTTCAGGGGAATCGTATTGGCCCCAAATGTCTGATTTCCACGCAATGGCCTGCCGAGATATTGTTCCACATCCACCCCGAGCGCCTGTTCGATTTTGGGTTTCACTCTCAGCATAACCTCGGAAGGAAGCCCCAATCTCGGATCGGCATGCAGTTTGATCATGGACCGGCGATTGTATCGCGAAACACGGGCGTTCTCGGTTCCGGTTTCCAAATCATTCACGACCTGCAACATGGGGATATTTTCGCCTGTTATGGGGCTGATGACGGGTATATCGGTCATGTCCTCAATGGTAATGCGATCGCTTTTAGGGGCACGGGCATAAATCGGGATCAATTCGATGCCTTCACGGTAAATGCCGGTGAGGGTCCCGGAATAATTTGCCTGGAGGCGCAGGGAGATATCCTTCCGGTCAATGCCCAGTCTGTGGGCCCTTTCTTCCGCCAATATCGGCCGGACCGTTTTGACCTTACCGCCCCATTCGTCGCGAACGGCTTTTGTGTCCGGATCGGCGGCGATAATAGCCTTGGCGGTCTCTGACAACTGGCGTAAGACGGCGGGATCCGGCCCATTGATTCTCAACTGGATTTTCCCCCCTGCCCCGGGACCGAGAGCAAATTTTTTCACATTAATGGTGGCATCCGGAAACATGGATTCCAGATCAGACTGGACCTCTTGATAAATCTCATTGATGACCTTATAGTCGTTGACTGAAACGAGCACCAGGCTGTATTGATCCGCGGCATCGACCGGTACATTGTAGGTCAATATAAAGCGGGGATGTCCTGCGCCGATGGCTGAAGCCACATCGGTAATCCCCTCAATTTTTTGCAGGTATGCCTCGAGCTCAGCGACCTTTTTTTCGGTCTCTCTGATATGGGTCCCTTCTCTGAACTGACATTCCACCATAAACTGCGGCCGGGTTGAAGGTGGGAAGAACATATTTTTAACAAAACCAAACCCATAGAGCGCTGATGCAAAAAGACCCACGACAACGGCGATCGTGACCCATCGGTAGCGGATGGCCGCCATCAGGCCGCTGCGATAGAGCTGGTAAAACTTGCCCCCATAGGGATCGGCGCTTTTTCCCTCTCCCTTGCTCTCTCCTTTACTCTTGAGGAAGGTCTTCGTGATCAGTGGTGTGGTGGTCACCGCGGTCAGCCAGCTCAGTGAAAGTGAAATTAAAATGACATAGTAGAGGGCTCTACAAAATTCACCGGTGTTGTTGTCCATGCCTCCAATAGAGGCAAAAGCGAGGATTGCGACGGCCGTGGCACCAAACAGCGGGATGGCGTTCTGGCCCACGACTTCCTTGGCCGCTTCCAGTCCGTCCATACCGTTTTCTATCCTCACTTTCATCCCATCCACCACGACAATGGCGTTGTCGACGAGCATGCCCAGGGCGATGATGAGCGCACCGAGAGAAATTCGTTCCAGGGTGATTTGGTAGTAGTTCATCACCACAAAGGTGGCGGCGATGGTTAGGGTGAGAATAAACCCGATGATCAATCCACTGCGTAATCCCATAAAGAACAGCAAGACGATGATGACGATGGCGACCGCTTCGATGAGGTTGATGATAAATCCGTTGATCGCCTCCACAACCGTAGCCGACATATTGGAAATGACCTTCAGGTCCATCCCTATCGGAATCTGGGGCAGCAGTTCTTTGATCCGCTTTTCTACCGCCTGGCCCATGGTGACCACGTTGCCGCCTAGAATTGTTGAGATCGCGATACCGATGGCGGGCTTGCCATTGATTCGTAAAATATCCTTTGGTGGATCAACATAGCCCCGTCTGATCTCAGCCACATCTTTGAGGTAAATCAGCTTCCCCGCCTGACTGCTGATGAGCAGATTCCCGAAGTCCTTCTCTGATTTATAGATACCGCTGGGGAATATGGCCATATATTCACTGCCGATTTTGATACGGCCCGCGTCAGAAGGGATATTTTTTGCTTGTAAGGCCGTAAAGATCTGCTCCAGCCTGATACCGAGGGCGGCCGTTTTGGTTTTGGAAATTTCCACATAAATCGCTTCTGACTGCACACCAAAAAAAACGACCTTCTTGACATCCGTGACGGTGGTCAACTCCCGCTTCAACAGTTCCGCCACCTTCTTCAGTTCGGCATAGGTAAACCCTTCTCCGGTCAGGGCGAAGTAAACCCCATAAACATCCCCGAAGTCATCATTGACGATTGATGGGCCGGCACCCGGAGGAAGCTCCCTTTGATAATCATTGACCTTTCGTCTGAGCTCATCCCAGACCTGGGGCAGGGCAGCTCTGTCAAACTGATCTTTTATGACAACTTTGACCTTTGAAAGCCCCCTCTCGGAATAGGATTCAACCCGTTTGAGCTGGCCCAGTTCCTGGACTGCCTTCTCGATCTTTTCGGTCACTTCCTTTTCCACTTCTTGGGCGGAGGCCCCGGGATATTGTGTGACCACCACAGCTTCTTTGATGGCAAATTCCGGGTCTTCAAGGCGTGGTAAATTTTGATAGGAGATATAGCCTACAAATAGAAGAAGGACGGTCATTGTCCAGGTTATGACACTCTTCTTGATGGACCATTCTGCTATATTCATGATTCCGGATTCCCCCTATTTTTGTTCCCAAATGCTGATTTTCATGCCTTCCTGTAGTTTCGTACCACCAGCGACGACGAGGGTCTCCCCCCCCTCTAAACCTTCTTGGACATCGATATTTTCAGATCCTGCCAATCGACCGGTTTTCACTTCCTTTTTGAGGACGGTCATGTTAGCTGAATCAACGAGCCACACGTAGTTTTTACCGTTAGGATCCGTCATGACCGCAATGGCGGGAATGAAGATTGATCGCTCCTCCGTCGATTCTTTTTCCGGGATGGAAACCGAAACAGTAGCCGTCATACCCGGATATACATTGATGTCTTCCGGTTGAGGCATCTGAAGCACGACCTGATAGGTCTGGGTGGCTGGATCCGCCTTTGTTGCATATTCTTTCACCTTCAAAGGGTACTGTTTGCCCGGGGCGGTGGGGAACTCAGCGACCGCTGTAACAGATCCTGGTCCCTCCGTTCTTCTCACGGCCACCACGTTTTCCGGCACGTCGATCAAGAGCTCTACCTTGGATATGTCCTCTAACCTGGCTATGGGTTGTTTTGGTTTGACTTCTTGGAAATTGTCCACATATCTTTTGGCGATGACGCCCGGGTATGGGGCCCTGAGATAGGTGTAGCTCAATAGGTTTTTGGCGTTATCCTCAGAGGCTTTGAAGGACTTGATACGGCCCTGGGCCTGGTTGACGGCCTCGCGCCTCTTGTCCACCATCGCCTGACTCACAGCACCCGGATCCTGTTTCATAATCCTCTGAATACGCGCATACTCGCTTTTGGCCAGTTTTAGAGACGATTCAGCCTCTCTGAGTCGACCTTCGGCATTTCGCAGGTCTGTTTGGAAATCCTTCGGATCGATACGAGCCAGAAGTTCCCCCTTTTTGACATATCCGCCCTCTTTGCCCGCGATGGGGAGTTCAAAGAGCCGTCCCCCCACGACCTTAAAGGCCAGTTCCACCCTTTTGGAGGCCCGGACCTTGCCCGGAAATTGCAGGCCTCCCCCCCCACCGCTGGAGACGACAGTCATGACCTTCACCGGCCTGACCACCTCTGATACAGGCGCCTTTTCTTCCTCCTTCCCACAGGAGGTCACCAATAGCGCTACAAAAGTAACCAGACAGACTATTGCTGGGAAAACCTCTTTTGTGGGTGGATTCCTTCCTTTACCCCTATTCAGCCTCATGTTTTATACCTCCCCTTTTCTCGCCATCATTTGCTGCTTCTAATAATTATTTCACTTCGATTATATTGCTCAAGCAGAATGTTCTTTCTAGTTTTTTTAAAGATAGGTTCTAGAAAAAAGGAAAATTGAGCAACAGGTTGAAACTTTCACCTTCAAGCCGAGCTCGAGCACCAAACTCCCACTGATAACGGGCCGTAATGATGGAAATGAGTTTGTCCTTAATAATGATCGGGATATTGACCTCCGGCCCTAGAGCGTATATCCGGGATCGATTCAGGGTGAGGGTGGACGGTAACCTGGGATCAAGCCTATTAAGGCCACCTATTGTGTCCTCGGTCAATTTCCACTGAGCATAATAGGCGATCCCCACCGAGAGAGCACCTTCATACCACGATCTGCCCAATCCCCCTTCAACGGTTAGGATATTTCCGACATCTATATCCGTACCTTCTTTTTCTGTACTGATTTCGAAATAGCCCATAGCTGAAAAATGCCATTTTTTCTCCTGATCAAAGTAAATGGTCGTGCCGGCACCGAACTCATGGGTCCACATCCCCAATCCGGTATTGTTATCACCACCCAACTCATATCTACCTGTGGGAAAATAAATTCCATAGGTCGCCATAAAATCGACCTGTTTCAAATGCCAGCCAAGATTGATAGGCTGAAAGTAGATGTCCCCGAGTCCGAAATCACTTTTAACCTCAAAAGTGGGAAATTCTATTGCGTTGTCGGCGCTATAAATCGTGGCCATCATGCCCCAATTGGCTCCCAGGATTTCATACTTACTTACCCACCAGCCAAACAATCCCAGCACATTAATGGTGATATCTCTGTTCAGTCCGGTTATGTTGACTTCATTGCCATTGCTGTCTACCAATTTATCTGAATGATACCTAGAATAGAGCGGTGTAAGAAGGAAACCATTAGGTGGAGGGACTTGACTCCCTGATTGTAATCCCCATCCCCCCGGTGAATGGTGTCCGTAAAGATCGGCCCAGACCGGTGTGGTTAGACCAGCCATAAAGGTCACAATTACAAGAAGCGGGATTGTTTTGAATATCATCATAATTCCCTCCATCATTTAATCAAATTTGGTCAGGGAAATTGCAGGCGGATTTATTTGACAAGCTCGAACTCGCCGATGCGATAGGTCTGATCAAGCCACGCCTTCCTCACCGTAGAGTGTCATGAGTGAGGGAGGCGTATGGGTCTACCAGACGATCTTGTA
>JAIWEZ010000061.1:0-9842 GCA_048631945.1 Gammaproteobacteria bacterium
CAGGAATAGCAGGCTATTTCGAGGATTTTGCGCCCGCCCTGGCGCTATGCGACAGACTGACTGGTATACTTTGTTTTCCGTTGGAACCGCAAAATTAGCTCACTAAAGCCTATAGACCAGGTCTGTCTTCGACCCTGAGCTCAGACCGAAGGGGGCCAGGGAATGAGTATCGGCCAAAGATAGCCTGAAGTCGTAGATCCGCCGTCTTTCTGGCGGGCTGGGATGCCAAAATGGTAAGTTATTTTTGGGCGAGCCCTAAGACTTGCTCCAGGCGAATGACCGCTCAAAGGAATTTTTGTTTATGTCATGGAGCCAGTGCCGTGAATGTGGTATGGTCGCGGGCAAATTCAATGGATTGGAGGGCACAATGGCTGGGGTCTTTGAAGTTTATGTAAAAACCCATTTCTCAGCCGCCCATTCTCTGAAGGGTTACCCGGGCGATTGTGCGCGGTTACACGGGCACAACTGGATGGTAGAAGTTTTTGTTAATTGCAAGGGACTGGATGAAATTGGCATAGGCATCGATTTCAGGGATATCAAACAAGCAGTCAAAGATGTGCTTGAAGGCTTTGATCACTTCCACCTTAACGAGCTTCCAGCGTTCAAGCACGTGAACCCCTCATCTGAGAACATCGCGAAATTGCTATATGCGGAGTTAGGTGAAAAACTCAATTCGGACGTTGTGAGAGTTTCCAAGGTTAAGGTATGCGAGACCCCCGGGGCTGGAGCTACTTATTGGGAGGAATAGGGGTGGCTTTGAAGGTGAATGAGATTTTTTTCAGTATTCAGGGGGAATCTTCCTATGCCGGCCGGCCCTGTGTATTTGTTAGGCTGACCGGATGTAACCTCAGGTGCTCATATTGCGATACCAAGTACGCTTACGAAGAGGGAGAAGAACTTGAAATCTCAGATGTTGTCAACCGAGTCACATTTTACCAATGCCCTGTCGTAGGAGTTACAGGTGGTGAACCCTTAATTCAAAAAGAAACGCCCGTTTTAATCTATCGCTTACTTGAAGAAGGCTATGAGGTCTTGATGGAAACCAACGGCACCCAAGACATCAGCCAGGTCGATGACCGCTGCGTCAAGGTCGTCGATATCAAATGTCCCTCCAGTGGGCAGACCGGTCATAACGACTTGGGGAATCTGGACAGGCTGACCAGCCATGACGAGGTCAAATTTGTGATCTCGGACAGGGAAGACTATGAGTACGCCAAACAAATATTGGACCTCAGAGATGAAAATTTTTTCGGAAAGAACCCGGTTCACTTCTCGCCCGCCTTCGGCAAGATTGAACCCAAGACGTTGGCAGAATGGATCCTGAAAGATCATCTGGATGTGAGACTTAACCTTCAACTCCACAAAGTCATCTGGGACCCCGACCAAAGAGGGGTCTAATCGATGAGCAAGAAAAAAAGAGCTGTTGTCCTTTCCAGTGGCGGGATCGATTCCACTACGGCCATGGCCATCGCCAGGCTTGAGGGCTATGAGATCTATAGCCTTAGCTTCCGGTATGGACAGCGCCATGCCGTAGAGTTAGAGGCGGCTCGGAGGGTTGCAAAAGCGCTTGGCGCCGAACAACACATGGTGATCGACGTTGACCTCGCAAAAATAGGCGGCTCCGCTCTGACCGACGATATCCAAGTGCCAAAATCTCGAACCGAACAAGACATGCTGAAAGAAATTCCTGTCACCTATGTCCCTGCGCGAAACACCATCTTTCTCTCTTACGCATTGGCCTTGGCAGAGGTGATCAGGGCAACTGATATTTTCATAGGAGTAAACGCCATCGATTACAGTGGATACCCGGATTGTCGCCCTGAATACATTGAGGCGTTTGAGCATATGGCGAACCTTGCCACCAAAGCAGGGGTAGAAGGCAAAACACAAATAACAATCAGGGCACCTCTCATCCATATGACCAAGGCGGAAATCATACAAAAAGGTATCGAACTCGGTATCGATTACAGTATCACTCTCAGTTGCTACGACCCGTCACCGGAGGGGAGGGCGTGTGGCCAATGTGATAGCTGCATTCTGAGGAAAAAAGGCTTCTCAAAGGCTGGTATTTCTGACCCGACACCTTACCTTGCCCGATAATACTCAAACCACACGCTAACCGGCTTTACCTACTTCATAGAAAATTGGCCAGCAAGACCTTTCAAGACCTAGGGAAACGTCAAAGTCGATAGAGTTTTCCCAAATTAGAAGGAGTTGCGACGCCAAAAATCCGAAATCCGAATATCGAAACTCGAAACAATGTTCAAAATTCGAATACAAAATGACCAAAACATCGCACGCTTTATTGCACTAAGTAGCTGAAATGTCAGAAATATGCTTGTGTTTTTGAATTTGGTGCTTTGGTCATTCGGATTTGTCCTTCGACTTCGCTCAGGATGGTGAGCCAGTCGAACCATTTCGGATTTCGTGCTTCGAATTTCGAATTTACAAAAAATCGATCTGGCAATAATCTCTATAATTTCACAGGACTACCTTCGAGAATGACGGAGCCCTGTTTCAAGACCCGGATCGGCAATGTGGTGGATACGTTCAGAGGCGTTGAAACGGGTAGATCGAACCAATCCCGAGGATTTGTGTCAGTTCATCGAGAGCGGCTCGACTCTCCTCAAGCAATTTCGGATCGGCCAGGTCATCCGAGCGCAGCTTATCGCGGTGGTGTTTCTCGATCCAGGCGCTAAGTTGCTCATACAGCCTATCAGTCAGTAAGACCGGTTGGTGCAAAGCGGCCACCTCATCGTCGGTCAGCACCACACGCAACCGCAGACACGCCGGGCCACCTCCGTTTTTCATGCTTTGGCGAACGTCGACATAGTGTGCAGATAGAATCGGATTGTCCGCATCGAGCATTGTTTCAATATAAGCTCTCGTTGGTTCTAACTCGTGGCACTCGCTTGCACAGATGATAGACATGGTACCGTCCGGCAGGGTGACTAGCTGGCTGTTGAATAGGTATGAGGCCACAGCGTCCTCAAGAGAGACTTCTGAGGCCCCAACTTCAATCGTTATTAGATCATTGCCACATTCTCGGCAATACACTTGTCTGATGCGCTCGATGGCGCTCGATCTGTCAGCAAAGGCGTGTTCGTGATAAAATAAAATGTTTTGATTGCCGACGCTAACCACATCGTTGTGAAACACACCGGCGTCGATAGCATCCGGGTTTTGCTGGATGAAGACCGTGTGCTGTGGCGACAACTGGTGAACTCTGGCAATTGCGCCCGATGCTTCAAGGCTCTGACGTGCAGGAAACTTTTTAGGTGCGAGGGTTGTAGGGTCGTTGACGCCACGTCCGTAAACAAAGACTTCAATACCTGGTTCGCCGTATGTGTGACAGAGTCGGGTGTGATTGGCCGCGCCTTCATCGCTGAAGCTCATCGTCATGGGCAGCGGTGGATGAACAACAAACTTTTCCTCATCGCAAAAAACCTTACGAAGAACCGTTTCGGTCGTCGGAGGTTCCAATGATCGGTGGAACCGGCCGATCAGGTTGGCAGGTGTGATGTGCAACCGGCGGTCTTGTGTGTCGAAGCTCGGCGAGACGGTTGCGGCGTTTGCAGCCCACATGGCCGAAGCACTGGAGCAGGCCTCAAGCAGGCGCGGTTTTTCGCCGTATGATTTTTTGAGTACCTGCTCATCGTTTCCGGTGAAGCCGAGCCGGCGAAGCGCTGCCATGTCAGGCCGTTCGTGCGGTGGCAACACTGCCTGTTTGATTCCGAGCTTGGCCAGAAATTTCATCTTCCCAAGACCTTGCAGCGCGGCACGTTTGGGATTTGAAACATCGCCTCTGTGGCGCTGCGAGGCGATATTGCCCCACGACAGTCCGCCGTAGTGGTGGGTAGGGCCGACCAAACCGTCGAAGTTCACCTCAGAGACTTTGCAGTTCATAACTTGATACCGGGTGTGAGCTTTTTTGGTATAACCACGCGGTCCAGTTCGATCGAGGCCGTCGGGTATGAACAGTAATCGACGGCAAAAAATCCGCTGGGCCGGTAATTACCGCTTAAACCGGTTCCGCCGAAGGGAAGACGACCGCTGGCACCGGTGGTTGCGCGGTTCCAGTTGACCACGCCTGCTCGGATGCGGTGGTAGAATTGTTCCCAAAGCGTGCGGTTATCGCTCAGCAACGCCGCGGCTAGACCGTAGGCAGTGTTGTTGGCTTCCTCTATTGCCGCATCAAAGTCGTTTACACGAATCAGTTGCAGCAAAGGGCCAAATATTTCGCGGTCGTCGCGCGGTTTTATACCTGTTACGTCGATCAGGCCCGGGGTAAGAAAAGCCCGGCCGAGACCGAGTCGTTGCGTAGTAATTAGAGACTCGCCGCCGCGTTCAATAAGTTGATCGTGGGCAGCCAGGACTCCGTCTGCAGCCTGTTCGGTGATGAGCGGACCCATAAAAGGCTCGGGCTCATCGGTATAAGGGCCAACACAGATATTTCCGATCATTCTGACCAATCGTTCAATGAACCGATCGCCTTCTGAGCCGCGCGGCACAACCAGCCGGCGGGCACAGGTGCAGCGCTGACCCGTTGTGATGTACGCCGACTGAATGGTCAGATACGCTGCAGCGTCAAGGTCGGCTATGTCATGCACGATCAGCGGGTTGTTACCGCCCATCTCCAGTGCAAGCATCTTCCCGGTTTGGTTGACAAGGAGGTTACGCAGAGCGATACCAGTGGCATGGGAACCGGTGAAGAGGATGCCATCGTGGCCAGGGTGGCCGGAGAGAGAGACGCCGGTGTCGAGGCCGCCCATGATCAAGTTGATCACGCCGGACGGAAGGCCCGCTGCTTGCCACAGTTCGATGGTTTTTTGCGCAACCAGGGGTGTCAGTTCGCTTGGTTTGAACACGATGGTGTTACCTGACAGCAATGCCGGGGCGATGTGGCCGTTGGGCAAGTGGGCAGGGAGATTGAACGGACCGAAGACAACTAGAACACCAAACGGCTTGTAGCGCGTTACACCCCGCAAGCCGCTCAGGTCGCAGTAGGTTTCGCTTCGGCGATCTTGATAGGCGTCAATGGTGGACGGCACCTTTGCAATCATGGCCGCCACTTCCGTCAGCGAGTCCCACCTTGGTTTGCCTGTTTCGATGCTGATGGCTTCGGCCAGTTCGTTCTGATGAGTTTGGAGTTTCTGCTCGAATGCTCGAAGCAGTTCGATGCGTTTTTCGATTGGCGTGTCAGCCCACGAGCCTGAGACACTGCGGGCAGCCCGGATCGCGGCATCGACTTCCTGCTTTGTTGCGTGATGTCCATGCCAGCAGGGCCTGCCTGTTGCGGGATTGATCGATATAAGACCGGGTCCTTCGCCTTCGATCCATTCGTTGTTGATCAAGTGACTCATCAACTCCCCTTTTCTTGCGGGCGCAATGTGGCATAACGGACGTGACTGCCGATGTCCGCATTCAGCGCTTTAGAGACAGGGGACGTCATGATCACGCCACCGTGGTCGTCAAAGGCGAGGTTACTTTGACAGGCACGGAACTCGCGCCTGGTGTTGGAAACCACATAAGGCGGTGAATCTATCGGTTCGTTGGTGATTTGCGCAACAGGGGCACTGACGCTTTCGCGGGCGGTCCGGATTTCGTCCCGTGCGCAACTGACGACCGGGCCGGCGTCAAAAATGTCTACCATGTTGTCGAAGCGGAAACCTTCGCTATACAGGATCTTAAGTGCCGGTTCAGTCTTTTTATGGACCTTGCCGATTACCTCTTGGGCTTCTTTTGGCAGCAGCGGGATGTAGATAGGATGGCGCGGCATCAGATCGCCGATAAATTCCTTGTTAACAATGCTTAGGTAGTCGGTTTTGGGATATTCAAGGTCGAAAAAGTGTTTGCCGAGGCTGTCCCAGAAGGCGCTTCGGCCTTGTTTGTCAATCACTCCGCGCATTTCTGCGATCACCTCGGGGTCGAAAGAGTCAGGATGCTGAGCGATGAACAGGAACCGGGCCAGAGAAAGCGTGCGACCGCTGCCGCCCCTGCGATAGTCGGGATGCATGAATAGGCTGCAGATTTCGGACGGACCATTGTGCTCCATGACCAGGTGCAATGTGGGGATCTCCTTGCGAAGGTTGAGCATTTTCGACTCGTGGACTGTGGTTTTGATGCGGTACGCAAAGAAGGGAAGGAATCCGCCTACCTTGGAGACGATAGCCGCGGTGCCGATGACTTTCCCGCTGTCGGTATCTTGCATAACGAACAGATATGATTCCCCACGGGGCTGTTCGCCTTCAACCCTTTCAAAGCCTTGCAGGGAATCGTGAATGCGCTGCTCGAGCAGTTTTCTATCGTTGGGCAGCGTGGTCAATCCGAATGTGGTGTGTCCGGCCAACTCCAGCAACTGATCAATGTCTTCGCCTCTGATGGGACGGATAATAAGCATACGAATTCACTCCTATTATATATGTGAATTGTTTTTTGTCTGCCACTTTATCTCGCCGTTTGCAAGCTTAATCAGCAACAGCGCGGTGAGCTTGGCGCGCTCGGATAGGCTGTCTATGAACAGATATTCGTTGGGGCTGTGGGTGTCACCGCCGCGCACGCCCATTGTATCCACGTTGGGCAAACCCGCCGCGGCCAGACGGTTGCCGTCGCACACGCCACCCGTCGATTGCCAGGTGACGTCAAGGCCAAGTTCGCGGCCGCACTCGGCAACATGCTCCAGCAGACGCAGGGTCGGCTCGTCTATCGGTTTTGGTGGAGCGGTGAAGCCGCCGAGCCATTCAGCCTGAATGCCGTCATATGTGTCTATTTTTCGAATCACATCCCCTATCATTGATTGCACAATCGCTTCCTGCCGAATGTCAACATGGCGGGCATTCAGCCGACAGATCGCAAGGTTCGGCACCATATTCAAAGCCCCCCCGCCTTCAACTTGGGCGATATTAATAGTCAGACCTTCGAGCCTACCGTTAAGCGCATCAAGTTCGGTAATGGTTTTAGCCATAGCAGTGATGGCATTGCGGCCATAGTGGAATTCGCGGCCGGCGTGAGCCGCTCTGCCTCGCACCACGATCGTAAAGTTGCCTGATCCCTTGCGCTCACCGGCCAGCGAACCGTTAGCAAGTGTCGGCTCGAAAACAAAACCAAGGTGATTGCGCTTTGCACACTGAGTCAACAGAGGAGCCGAGCCGGGCGAGCCGAGCTCTTCATCGGGGTTAATGAGGACCTCCCATCCAATCTGATCGGCGACGTCGGATCGCTCCAACGCTTCGAGCGCGATCAGCATTACAACGATCCCGCTTTTGGCATCAGCCACACCTGGCCCATAGAGCTTGTCGGCATCCAGTCGTTGAGTGGTTTGAAACGGCTGATCAAGACCGTAGACCGTGTCCATGTGAATGCCGAGAAACACCCGCAGCCGAGCGTGGGGGCGTTTGATGATAGACAGGGCGCGGCCCAAAGGCTTCTGGACGGCATGGCCGGAGGAATCGATGGTATCGCGTGGAGGCAGGTCGATTAACTTCAAATGACCGCCCAGTGGGCTGAACGTATCGGCTAGTGCCGCAGCCATTTGTTCCAGCCCATGGAGGTTGTCGGAGGCGGAGTTGATGTTCGCCCAATGCTCGACAAGCTCTATCATGCGCTGAGCTTGTGAATCAATCCAGTCAATAGGTCGGATGACGCTGCTCATGAGGCACCAGTCGAATGGATAGGTAGAGCATCACCAACATTCTAATTGGGGTAAAGCCACCGAGTTCGGTTTATCATAGCACGGTGGCTGCAGCTAACGGCACGTGGAATAGATAGTGCTTGACCGAAAGCCTCTGTTTTTTCGGTCAAAAATTCGAAATCCGACACGAAGTGAAGCTTGCGCTAAACACGAAATCCGAAACAATGACATAAATATTGAATTTTCAATGTACTAGTTTTGGTCATTTTGTCATTCGGTATTCGAATTTGTTTCGGATTTCGGTTTTCGATATTCGGATTTTGCCTGACTATGAGTTTTCGTTTAGGCACTATCTAAGCAAGGAATAGATGCTCAAGGTCTCTCGAATGCTTGCCAGTACAGATAAAATCAGGATTGCGAAGCTCTCTCTTATTATATTCAAGTGGCGTTTTCTCACTAGGGCGCAATACTGCCCCGCCACTTTGTTCAACAACACACTGTCCGGCTGCTGTATCCCATTCCATGGTTGGGCTGAGTCGTGGGTATATGTGTGCGCTACCTTCTGCTATCAAGCCAAATTTCAAAGCACTGCCTGCAGGGATGAATTCCACCTCTTCACATTTCTGTTTCAGTGTTTGGACGAAATCTGAAATACTTTTTGTGGAATGCGAACGACTACCAACGACCGTTAGTTTGCTCACTGATCTATTGCCTGGCTGATCCAGTGGCAACCGCTTTGCCAAATCGACAACACTGTCGAGCGGTGCGCTACCTTTTCTTGTCCCCTCGTTGTCACTGAAAAATTGGTCGACTATCTCTGCGTTTTCCAGCTTATAAGAACCAAGTCCTTCTGCGCCAAAATAGAGAAAGCCCCTGGCCGGGACGAACACAATCCCCAGCACGGGCCTGTGCTCGTGGATCAAGGCTATATTTACGGTGAATTCACCTCTTCGCTTAATGAATTCCTTGGTTCCGTCCAGGGGGTCAACGAGCCAGAAGTATTCCCACTTTTTTCTCGTATCATATGGGGTATGTTTTCCTTCTTCACTTAGAATAGGAATATGTTTCAGGTGCTGTACTGATAAGTGGTTCATAATGATGGTGTGGGCCCGTTCATCAGCGACCGTCAGTGGCGTCTTGTCCTCCTTGTACGAAACATCAATATCACCCTGATAAACGTCAAGTATGGCTGCCCCGGCCTTTATTGCGGCCGGCAATGAAAGTATAAGACATTCTTGGAGGAACGCGTTTAACATTTGCTTGTTTGGCCTTGTCTTTTTCTCACTCCAGAGATCCGTATGAGGCGGACTGAGCTTAAGATTGTTACTTTTCGGAGTCTACATATGGGTATTCACATAAAATATTAAAGGTGAAACAGGTAGTTCGATTTCATGCCCCGGCATTTTAGCCCAGCAGATTAAAGCGTTGAGCGTAATACCACAGGCTTGCTGTCAGAGATACTAAGGACAGAAACAGCAGTGCCAGCGGCCAGAACCAGATCATTTCTTTCCTGGCCCCGTCCTGTTTAAGCGGTAGCTGCTCGGGTATGGACTTCATTCCCTGCGTCAGCTTGTCATTGGAACTTTGCCCTGGCTCCACAGATGTGGGCGCTTTTTTCTGTGATTTGAATTTTATCATATAATGGAAGGTTTCCCGTGCGCATCCCAGTTCCTCGGCGGCATTATGCACATCTTTGGGTTCGACAACGTGTTTTTGTTGTTCATAGACCATTCTCATTGCGGTTTGACAAAGAGAATTTGTCACGCGCGGAATGCCGCCGGTCGCATGGGCAACCATTTCAATGGCATTGTCTGAAAACAGACCGGGAACTGCACCTGCCACTTTCAATCGATGCTGCACGTATTCCCGAACCTTTTCTGAATCCATCCTCCCGAGTACTTTTTGTGTTTCTATGCGCTGCTTGAATGCCTTGAGTTCAGGCCTGGCCAGCTTTTCTATCAACTCTTCCTGCCCAAGCATGATGATCTGCAGCAGCTTGGTAGCGCCTTGTTCAAGATTGGTCAGTATTCGCACACCTTCCAAGACCTCGTCATTAATCAGATGCGACTCGTCAATGACCAACAGGCAACGCCCGCCTGATTCGTTCAACTCGAGTAGCTTTGCCCGGATATCCCGGATTACGAAAACGCGAGCCTGTTCCTCATAGGGAATACCGAGTTCCTCGGCGATAAACATGATCATTTCGTCAACG
>JAIWEZ010000062.1:0-9759 GCA_048631945.1 Gammaproteobacteria bacterium
CCGTCCTTTTTCATAAAGTGCGAAAACAACCAGTACAACGAGTAAAACAGTATTGACCCATTCCATGATTCGGCTCCTCTCCCAAAGAAACGGCGGGGTCTCGTATAGCACAAACATCTGCCAAAGTCAAGGAATCCGCCAAGTTAACAGAGTGTTTTCAACCATTTTGCTTATAATGGTCCTAAATTGGTTAATACAGGCAATCGTCGACACGAGAGGAAAATGGTAGGTAGGACTCGCTTATTCCTGTAGTCCCTGCACACGGTCCAGGGCACGGGATGTAGGAATGCGGTCAGGACCGTTTCGTTCATTTATACTTCCAGGCTATGGGAAATCTTCTTCCATAGCCAAAGGACTTGGTGGTAACCTTTAGTCCCGGGGGGGCCTGATATCGCTTGTATTCATTGCGATCAACCCTGAAAATGGTCTCCTTGACGATCGTAGGGTCAAACCCCATGGCAATGATTTCCTCTGCGCCCTTATTGTCTTCGATATATGCCTTTAATATACCATCCAGAATGTCATAAGGCGGTAGGTCATCTTGGTCCAACTGATTAGGCCTGAGTTCGGCGGAAGGGAGTTTTTGAAGAATTCTTGCGGGAATGACCTCGCCATCCTTGTTGATGAGGCGGGCGAGTTTGTAGACCATAGCCTTTGGAACATCTGAGATAACTGCCAGCCCTCCACTCAGGTCACCGTACAGTGTGCAATAGCCGACTGCCAGTTCGGATTTGTTCCCCGTAGAAAGAACAAGTGACCCAAGCTTGTTGGAAAAAGCCATGAGGAGTGTTGCCCGGATACGGGCCTGGATATTCTGACCGGTAACCTCGGTTGCGACATCCTTGAAAACCGGGGAAAGTTCCTGGAGATATTTCTCGAATAGCCCTGAAATCGGCACCCTAACAAGCTCAATGCCCAGATTGCGTGCAAGCGATTCGGTGTCTTCATAATTTTCTTTGGAGGTGTATTGCGAAGGCATGAAAACACCCAGGACATTTTCCTTGCCCAGGGCCTGAACGGCGATACATGCAGTGAGAGCCGAATCAATACCCCCGCTCAATCCTACCAATGCCCTGGCAAATCCGCATTTCCTAACATAGTCTCTGGTTCCCATAATCAGAGCTTGCAGGATGGACTCCGGCTCCGTTCTACTGACCGGATGGAGATCACCTTTTTGCGTGTCGGTATCAAAAACGACAATGTCCTCTTCAAAGTCACGGGCACGGGCCATCATCTGACCTGCTGAATCAAAAGCAGTGCTCAAGCCATCGAAAAGCATACTGTCGTTGCCGCCCACCTGGTTGACATAGAGGAGAGGGACCCTGTGTTTTTTGGCAATCTTGCCGAGCATGTCCCACTTGAATTCCCTTTTGCCGGCACAGTAAGGAGAAGCTGATATGTTTATGATGAGATCGGCCCCTTGTTTGATCATACGGGCTACCGGGTCAACAGGGTAAAGCCTCCGCGAGAAAACGTGCCGTGCAAAGAAATCCTTGTCGTTCCAAATATCTTCACAGATGGTCAGCCCTATGTTCCGGCCCTTGTACAAAAAAGACGCACATTCGGTTCCCGGTTCAAAATATCTTCTTTCATCATAGACGTCATAGTCGGGAAGCAACCTCTTGTGAGCCCGATGGAGGATCTTGCCTGTGTCAAATAAGACAGCCGAGTTGTAAAGAGGATAGCCTTCTTGATCCGGGTTTTCATCCACAAACCCGCATATGACACCAATCCCTGTTACCGTCTCAACGAGCTTGTGCAGATAGCGCAAATTCGCAGCCACAAAGTCTCGCCTCTCCAGAAGATCCAGCGGCGGATATCCGGAGATAACCATTTCCGAAAACACGATGAGATCACAGGAAAGGCCCTTTGCTTTCTCTATGAACCCAATCATCTCATCGGTATTATGTTCAAAATCCCCTACGGTCGGATTAATTTGAGCGAGTGCGATCTTCATGACAGTCTATCCCCGATAATCGTGCCGATTCTTATCTCTCACCCCAGTACGATGGTCCCCACCTACGGGGCAGGCAGAGTCCACTGAGCCACAGAGTTTTTGAGCAGATTTCCTCTCTCAGGAAATCTGCTCAAGCTGCAATGCTTCGCATACGTGTCTGGACTCCATCTTGGATGCAACATACAAACACAATAGTGATCGTCCCGACAGGGGCTGACAGTTTGGCCTGATTTTTCCCTCTCAAAAAATCAGGCCAAGATAAGAGTCATCTCTGTGATCTCTGCGCTCTCGAGCGAAGCGGGCGAGAGATAGCCTTTCTACATTATAGGAAGATATTTTTCAATCTCATACTGGCTCACATGGGTACGGTAGCAATCCCACTCTATTTTTTTGTTTTCAATGAAGTTGTTAAAGATGTGGTCTCCCAGGGTCTCGCGCACCAGTTCGGATTTTTCCACCTCATGAATCGCTGCATATAGATTCCCGGGAAGTTCTTCTATATTTAATTTCTTGCGTTTTTCGGCACTGAATTGATAAATGTCCTCTTCTATATGATCCGGTAAAGGATAGCCCTCCTCGATCCCCTTCAGTCCTGCAGCCAGCATCACGGCAAAGGCAAGATAGGGGTTACAGGCCGGGTCCGGAGAACGGAATTCAACCCGGGTAGCCTTCTCTTTGCCCGGCTTGTACATGGGAACTCTCACCAAGGTGGAACGGTTACGCCTCGCCCATGACACATAGACCGGCGCCTCATAGCCAGGAACCAAACGCTTGTATGAATTCACCCATTGGCTGGTGATAGCGGTAAACTCCCGGGCATGTTTTAAAATACCGGCAATGTAGCACTTTGCCGCATGGGAAAGATGGTACTTGTCAGCAGGATCGTGAAAGGCATTCACATCCCCTTTGAACAGAGATTGGTGTGTATGCATGCCGCTGCCGTTTTCGCCGAATAAGGGCTTGGGCATAAATGTGGCATATACCCCATGCTGCCTGGCAATCTCCTTGACCACAATCCTGATGGTCATGGTCTTGTCGGCCATTTTCAAACCTTCGTCATAACGCACGTCAATCTCATGCTGGCTGGGGGCAACTTCGTGGTGGCTGTATTCTACCTGAATCCCCATATCCTGAAGGGCAAAGATCGTGTCTCTTCTCAAATCACCGCCCATGTCCAAAGGCCGGGCGTCAAAATATCCACCCTTGTCAATGGTCTTAGGGGCCTGATTACTCTCAAAATAGAAATACTCGAGCTCAGGGCCCAAATAAAGAGTATAGCCTTTGTCGGCTGCCCTCTTCAAGACACGCTTCAAGGCATATCGTGTGTCTCCCTCATAAGGGGAACCATCCGGCTTCAGGATGTCGCAAAACATCCGAGCCACGGGTCGATCCCCAGGTCTCCATGGCAAAAACTGAAACGTGGTCGGGTCCGGCTTGGCGATCATGTCACTTTCTTCGATACGGGCAAACCCTTCTATGGAAGAGCCATCAAAACCCATACCTTCGGTCAACCCTTCCTCCAATTCAGACTGCGTAACCGCAAAACTCTTTAAAATTCCCAAAACATCCGTAAACCAGAACTGAATGAAGCTGACTTCCGTGTCTTTGACGATGTTCAAAACATCCTGTTCGGTCTTACACATAATAAATGAGCCCCCCTTTTAGCCCTATTCTCGAAAACAAGCTTTTCTGTATCGTCCTTCTCGGCCCTTACCCGAAATCCCGCTGTCTTGTCAATCAGTTTAAAAATGTCAAGAGTCTATCAATTAAGCAAGAACGACAAATCGAAAGAATCAATGGCTCTCATTCCTTATCCTGTCAATTAGCTCCAAGAATTGCCTACCGTACTTCCTCAACTTCACCTGGCCCACCCCAACAATGCCCAGTAGCTCATCAGGAGTTGTTGGAAGCATCCTGGCCATTTCCTGCAGGGTTCGATCCTGAAAGATGCAGTAGGCCGGCAATCCCTCCTTTTGGGCAAGGCTGGAACGCAGCTCCCTGAACCGATTGAAAAGATCAATTTCCGGTTTGTCCACCAGGCCCCCTTCATCGGACACAGTGGCTTCCTGCTTCAGGGGATGAGAAAGAAGGACCACCTGCCTGCTTTGCATGACCTCGCGTCCCCGGCCGGTGAGCTCCAGTACCGGATAGATCTTTGCGCCCATAGACAGCCGCCGGGAAGAGATACATCCCTGAAAGATGAGTTCCTGGATCCATTGTTGCACCTGAGCCTGAGTGTATTCGGAAAGGAGCCCGTAGGTGGAAAGGTGGTTGAGTCCGAACTGAAAGACCATACGGTCCTTTGAGCTGGTGAGCACCTTGGCAGCCATGGCCTGACCAAAGCGTCCTTTAAGCCGGGCAATACAGCTCAACACCTTAACTGCAATAATTGGCTCAGAGGCATGTGTTCCCGAGCCTGACCTACGGATGGGCTTCCGGCAGACATCGCAGGCCCTGCAACTTCCGCCCTCCACGCCCTCTCCAAAGTAGCGAAGCAAAAAGGCCCTGCGGCACTCCTGGGTGCTTGCATATGCCATGACCTGATCCAGCTTCTCAAGCTCGTAGGCCTTGCGAATTTGAAGGGCATCAAAATCAATCGTGAGTTCTCCTGGTTTTACACGCTGCATGATACGCAGTCCCCGGCCGCGAAAGGGGGGAATATAGGTGACCTCACCCATGACTGCCATCTCGGAGAATGTTCTTCTTAAGGCGTCGAGAGAAATGCCTGTTCTTGCAGCCAGCACAGCCGGGAGAAACTGGACCCCTTCCATGAGTTCATGTTCGTCATAGATTCGACACATAGCATTGAGCAAGCCCTTCTTGATCTTAGTCCTGGATGAAACCTTGTCCAGAAGATCTTGGGGCCTTGTATGAAGATAAAGTTCTGCCTGATTATCATAGCGCTTGAGTCTTTCAACTGCACCAGCATCTTCCAGGATCTTGATGCATGAGCCCACGGCCATTTCCGAAAGGTTGTCTTTACTCATCTCGGCTATTTCACGATAGGTGATCCAGACGAGGTCCTCAGGGCGTTGTCTAAGCAGTTCATAGACACCAAATATGGTTTCGAGCGGCGGATAGCGCGCCTCAATAAAAAATTCCTGCAGTCTCCTATCTGCCGGGCTGTACAGGAGCAAGCAGGTGGCAGGGTCACCGTCTCGACCGGCCCGGCCACCTTCCTGATAATAGGCCTCGATAGTGCCCGGAAACGAATGGTGTATGACCATACGGACGTCTGAACGGTCAATGCCCATACCGAAAGCATTGGTGGCCACAACAAGGTCAGATCGGCCCTCCATAAAGTCCTCTTGGACACTGGTCCTGTCAACTTCCTCCAGCCCGGCATGGTACCCCTTTGCATTTTTTCCGCGTGGGGCGGATTGCAGGCTTGTGACGATGCGCTCCACTTTTTTTCTTGTGCCGGTATAGACAATGGCTGCTCCGGAAAGGCTTCCCAGGCGGTCCTTAATAATGGCCAATTTCTGTTTCTCGCCCCTTGCCTGAATGACCTCCCAGAAAAGATTGCGGCGATCAAAGCCGGTGATAAACTCCTTAGGGGCACCCAACCCCAATTGCTCCACGATATCTGAGCGAACCTTGTCTGTAGCTGTGGCCGTGAGGGCAATCGTCTGTGGCCGGCCCAAGCGGTCAAGTGCCTGACTGATCCTCAAATAATCGGGTCTGAAATCATGGCCCCACTGTGATATGCAATGTGCCTCATCCACAGCCACCATGGAAACATTGCACTGCCTCACTGCCTGAATAAAGTGACGATTTTGCAGTCTTTCGGGAGAGGCATAGACCAGCTTTATCTTGCCTGTAGCGATTTGCTTGAGGGCCTCTTTCTGCTCTCTTAGCCCCATGAGGCTGTGAATAGCTGTGACCGGCAGGTCGAGCACACCGAGTGAGTCCACCTGGTCTTTCATTAGGGCGATGAGGGGAGAGATCACAAGGGTGCTCCCGGTTCTGAGAAATGCCGGAACCTGATAGCAAAGTGACTTGCCCCCTCCGGTAGGCATGATGACCAGGGCGTCTTCCCCGGAGAGGACAGCTTCTAGAATCTCCTTCTGCCCCGGCCGAAATTTCTGAAACCCGAACACACGCTCCATGAAGGACAAAGCATTCGCTATAGATTCATCGTGGCAGTGAGACCTTTGCAAAACATCCTCTTCGTAGAAGCTGTTTAAAAACCAATGTTAAGAAAAAACAGCAGATGACGTAAGGGTTTAGCTTTTTGAAAAAGGCCGGATTTTGCTCACTCATGAGAGCTATTTTGGGATTATGGATACGGCCTCCAAAACTCTTTTTGTAACGTCCGCTCAGACGGGCAAATTTCCGGAATGGTAAAAGGCAGGAGATAAAACAGGCCGCCCTTGAGCTTGATGCATTCTCCATATTCAAAGCTCATGAGCCAGTTTCAAAACGTCCCCTTTTGCCCAATCTCTGCGTCAGACTCAAATTATAGTCCTCGAAATACATCAAGTATTCCTGCGGTTAGAATTTTCGCCTTCCTTGACCTTGGTGCAAAATTGAACATTTTGAAACTGGCTCTCATGGTCTTATTTGCACAAACTGACGTCCTTTTATCTTGAGAAGATAGATCTGTTTGTTTACATCCCCTGTTTCGTCAAAGGAGGTGAGGCCGGTCACCCCGGGAAAGTCTTTTAGCTTCATGAGGGCCGTCTTCAATGTGCGCCTGGACCGAACTTCGGGCTGGTTCACCAGTTTGAAAAACATCGAGGCCGTATCGTAGGCTTCAGCCTCCAGAAATCCTGGGGAGATACCGAAAATCTCCTTAAAACTCTTGACAAAATTCCGCACCCTGGGTGACGGACTGTTCACAAAGAAATCATCGGGCACAATAGCTCTTTGTACATATTTTTGGGCCATTTGAATCAATTTGTCCGAATGCCAGAGATTGGTACCCAGCAAAAGGACATCGGCTACATCATAAAACGGGAACTGTGGGGCAATCAGACCGACCTTCTCAAAAGTGTCCGGGATAAAGACGGCCCCAAAATCAATTATCGGTTCGGGCCCCTCCTTCTCTTCTTCCGGCGATAGATCTATTAGGTATTCTGCGGGTTCTTCCGGTCTCGGATAATAGAGGCCTACTAACCGCTTGATAGCGTCGGCAAAGTCGGTTTGGTCCGGGACATATGATTCAACACCGACTATTTCAGCCCCGTGAAGTATCAGTTCATCCCAGAATGTGTTCATAAAGGAAATACCATAGCGTTCTTCAGGATAAAGGACGGCAAATTTCTTGATCCCCAGCTCTTGGGTTGCATAAGCTACAATTGCCTTAACCTGCAATGAGAAAGTTAGAAAGTTTCTAAAGACGTAATCTCCCAATTTGGTAATATCCGGTTTCTGGGTCAGCGTCATGATGGGGCATTTCAAGTCCTGGGCCCTTATAGCGGCTGACTCTGATGTAACCATGGGCCCGATAACACCTATTACGCCGTCCTTGAGGACCAGGCTCTCAACTACGCTGGCAGCTTCGTTGGGGACCCCTTTGGAATTCTTGATGAGCAATTGAATCGGGTTGACGTGGGGTTGTGCGTTGAATTGATTCAGGGCAAGCTCAATACCCATTAGGGCTCGGTTTCCAAAGGACTCGTAAGGCCCGCTCAGGGGCAGAACACAACCGATGGAGAAACGGTCCACGACCAACCTTGACTTTAACTCTTCCATGAGGCCCGTGGCATTTTCAAATTCATCATGGTGCGGGAATAGGCTGACAAACTCCGACAGCACCTTTATCGCCGGCTCAATTTGATCCTCCACCTCATATTCCTTTGCCAATTGAAGGCGTAAATAGCCACCAGGCTCCTTGTCTTTGTATACGTCAAGCAGGAAATTCAATTCCGGTTCTTTCAGGTAGGTGATAATATCCTTTATTTTGCTCATTATTTCCGTACGTTCCTGCGGATCGGCCAGTTGATAGACACACATATAATTCTCAAGACCCTCTTTGAACTGTTTGTTGGCATTATAGCTGTACCCCATCAGATTGTGTATGCGAAGCTTTTGGCGAGACGTATTTGCAAGCCCCAAGATGGAGTTTGCGTACTTTACAGCTTCCGTGTAATTCCCTTCCTCATAATAAGCCAATATGACATTGTATCTGGCATCTTGCACAAAGGGACTTCTCGGATATTTACGGACCAAACGATGAAATGCATGGCGGGCTTGTGGATAATTTCCCATAACCATGTATACCGATCCCATCTTCATCAGTGCAATGTCCACATGAGGCCCCTTTGGAAACCGACTGAGATGATCCTGGTAGATAGCGAGGGCTTCTGAGTAAGCCTGCTCTTGAAAGAGTTGTTCGGCTTCTTCGAAGAGATCGAGAGCCTGAGTGACCTCAGGCGACACCGGTACCTCCTCCATAATCGGCACGCAGGCCGGCGCACAAATCCACAGAACAAAAAGACACACTAATTGAAGCTTTTGCCATCGCCAAAATTGGCAGAGCCATGGCTTGTCAGTTCCGGAAAACAATAGGGATACCTCCTCAAAGTCTACGGAGTAACTCTGATGGTTTAGTAAGAAGTCTTCAATTCACTTGATTGGTCTTTCAACTGACGCTTTTCTATCAAAACGTGGTTGCCTTGTAAATGGGTAAGGTGTATAAGAATACTATGATTTGCAGCTATTTATGTAACCTGTTGAACTCATATATCTTTTACGGCAATCAATTCATGCCTGCGACGCGAAAAGGTTGAGTATTGGACTAACCTGCTCTGCATGTTCGGATGGGCCTATAAGCCGGTTCCGGGCCGGTGAGTAGTGCAAGAATGAAATAAGTAGAATTCGTTGCAAATTGCGGTTTAAGATTTTTGTAAGAGTTTAGCTTTTTGAAAAAGGCCGGATTTTGCTCACTCCTCAAACCACCTTCGGGAGGTATGAAATGCAAGAAGAAAAGGTCGGAAAAGTGCAGAAGTTTTTTGCCAAACCGAGCGTAGCGGCTATTGAAGTCATTGCCGGTGTGCTTAAAATTGGGGACAAGCTCCACTTTAAAGGCCACACTACCGATTTTGAAGACACCATCACCAGTATGCAGGTAGAAAATGAGCCAATTGAAGAGGCAAAACAAGGTGACCTTATTGGAATAGGAGTAAAAGAAAGGGTAAGAGAAAACGATACTGTTTACAAAATCGTTTAGGTGGCTGGCGGGCGATCATCGCCCTCAGGCCGGAGTAATGAACAGACTTATGAAAACCGTTACTTTTTGCTACAGGTGGGTTTTTTAAAGCATGGGATGTCAGCCCTCTATTAAATTTTTTTATCAAGATTAGGCAAAAGAGTTTGACAGACTTTGTGATATCCATTATAAAGTATGCAGACTTAAAGACACGGGTATCCCCGGCATCACCAGAGATGTCACTGGCATTCACCGGGGCGCCGCCGAAACGCATGCCGCCAACCAGGATTGTACCCCAGCCTCCGGGGTGGATACAGTCCGGATCTTCGTAATCGGTGCCACATGCTCCCTCTTCGTTAAATATCTGCACATCAAAGATACGGGGCCGCAGGTCGACATAATATTTATGAACATAGTCCGGATCGGTCAGGCAGCTCAAATGAGGCAGCAGGTTATACGGTACATAGGCCCACATTTCCTCGCCAAGAACAGCTGTATTGGCAGTGTTCAGTTCATCGCCGCTTGTGTCAAGCTCGCAGTCCTCAGTGCGGCAGAACTTTCTGAGCTCCGCGTCATAGAAGCCGGCGTTTATGGCATGGAGCATGCCGTCGTTAGCGCCGAAATAGACCACATGGCGCCTGTTCAACCA
>JAIWEZ010000063.1:0-9668 GCA_048631945.1 Gammaproteobacteria bacterium
AATTTAAAATACTATGCCTCACGGTCTGACCAAGAAATGCTTGATGTACCTCGGGTCGAGATCATTCACGGAAACTGATCCGTATCCCTTTTCGAGCTCGCTAAAGAGGCGGTCAATAGTTATGCCCACGCTACCTGGGGTCTCAGCGATAGCCTGACCGGATCGCATTTGAAGCCAGTCCAAAAAGGCCTGCTTCATTCTTGTGTCCACCCGATAAGGCTTTGCACCTTTAACCCAAAGATTTGTGAAAAAGACCTTCAATTCCTCGACCGAGATAGGCTCTGTTTCTTCTGTCAGGCCCAGGTGGTGTCGAGCCCAGGAAGTCAAAAGAAGGTTTTTGTAAATAACCGGCTGATAAGCTTTAATCGGATGGGCGACGGCGGTTTGAGCAAACAACAGAGACAGGAGGTGATCCAGGGTCATGATCTCATCAAGGACTCTGTGGCAATACATGATGTCTTCTAAGGTATTAAACTCACGGTATGGCCCGTCCTTAGAAGAGCTTGTGTAAAAAAGCGGCCGTTTCCTTACTAGGCCTTCCAGTATCTCCCCCCAGTCGGCCCCCCCAGGGCTAAGAGAAAACGACTCCCTAACGAACCAGCTCTCTTTTAGCCATTTTTCTGTCTTCCATCGGAGCTTCAGTGCAGCACCATAGCCTACTCGAAAGATATGGGGTAAAGGAAATTCTTGAAGCAAGCGAACGGCTTTCTTCGGGACTCCGCCAGTCACCTTTTCGATCCCAATATTCAAATATCCACAAGCCTTTCTTACCACGCCCGCCAGATTCTCTTTATCCCGAACCACAAGCCCGTCTGCAGAAATAATCTGGTTGCACATTACAGCAAATTCGATCTGAAGTCGCTCCAGGATATGGCTGTCTTTTATGCGTTTCAAAGAGACGGAAAAAAGATCCTGATCCTGGATAAGCAGTGACGTGGACACAGGTACTGGCTGAGGTGTCGGTTGGTCTTGTGTGTAAGTACGGGGGTGGGGCTCTTTTTCAAGAAGGCTTTGAGGATTCAAGTACTGATAGATCCCGACGGCCTCCTCAAAAGGGAGAAAGCCTTTCTCGGCCAACCGAGCACTTCTGAGTCTGTACATATTCTCTTCTACTTCTGCCGGCAGGATTCCGGCCAATTCCAGCAACACATTGCGAAATTTGTTGAGGTCATACTGCACAAGGTGCTCAAGAAACTCCCTGATGGTTTGATTGTACTTTTCTTGGTTGATCCGAATATAGAAGAGACCGTCCGGGCTGAAATAGCCCTCATCGAAATCAGATTCGGATTCATCCTCTTCCCTCATTCTTACTTCGATGTGCTTGAAAAGATGAAGCTCGATAAGCTCGATATGCTCGCGCAGTCCCCAAATCAAGAACCTCTCGGGGTCTGCCTTGAGCAGAAGCCCTATCCACCGACTAACCGAATCCATTTCCAGGCGGTCCTTTGACCACAACTCCAGGTCCAACAAATACTGCCACTGATCATTGGAGGCTAGGGACAGGATCGGAAGGGCATCCTCAAGACCAATCTCCTGGGCAAGCCAGTACAGATCCTCTTCGGCCAGCGATTGCACCAATGTGACCGGCCTGGGCGATTCAAGAATCAGTTCAAGGGCCTTCTTGCCCGGAAGCCTCAAGAGTTCTTTGGAGCTGAGACGCTCGAGAGCCTCTCGTTTCTCCGGTGGGTGACGTGTAGGTTCTTTCATAAGAAGTGCCTAATCCGGATAGCCCGGAAATACGAAGCACGAAATCCGAAATCCGAAACAAATCCAAATACCAAATGCTCAAATGTCCAAAACAGCAGGAGCGGTCTTAAGCGCGATTGAAAATGTCAGAATGCTTTATCGTTTCCTAATTTTGGATTTTTGTCATTTGATATTGTTTCGTATTTCGATATTCGTATTTCGAATTTATTTTCTGCCACAAAAAACACAAATTCTATTATTAACGGCCTAAAGTGTCTTTAGTTCACTTTCCTCGATTCGTCGGGCATCCGACCACAGGCCTTCAAGGTCATAAAAAATTCGTATCGGCTCATAGAAGATGTGAATAACCACATCCCCATAGTCCATAAGGACCCAGTGTCCTTCTCGGAGGCCCTCCACACCTAAGGGCTTGATCCCTTGTTTCTTTAAGTGGTGTTCTATAAATTCGGCAATGGCCGAGACTTGGCGGTGGGACCGACCGCTGCATATGATAAAGGTGTCCGCAAAGGACGTCAATTCGCGCACATCCAGTACAACCACATTAAAGGCTTTCATGCCAAGGGCTGCTTTCACGTACGGGTGCAGGGTCGACTCATGCGGTTGCGTCATCGGTAGAGTTCCTTATTTTCAATAAAGCCCCGGACCACGTCGGGAACGAGGAAACGGATAGAACGCCCCTGTCTGATCCTATCTCGTATCTTTGTGGCCGAAATATCCAGGTGAGTGATATTGAGACAAAAGATAGTGCACCACCTGGGGTGTCTGTATAGGTTGGATGCGTGATCGTATTGATACTCTGCAGATATCTGGGTGTGTATAAAGTCCTCCAAGCTACGCAACCTGGGGCGGGGATGGGTCATCACAATGAAATGAGCAGTTTCAAAAAGCGCCCGATATGACTTCCATGTGGTGATTTCCGAAAATGCATCCTGGCCGACAATGAAACGGATGTCAGTTTCAGGCCCAAACCGGTCCTGGAAGTATCGCAAGGTCTCGATGGTATATGACGGGCCGGGACGAGCCAGTTCCACATCAGAGGCCTCAAGAGAGGGCTCACCCTGGATGGCCAGGCGGACCATTTCGAGGCGATCCTCGGCATCGGCTACATGGTCGGCCATCTTGTGAGGAGGGTGGGCGGATGGGATCAACAAGAGCCTGTCGAGATTGAAAGCCTCCCGGACTTCTACCGCAGCCCTGAGATGGCCGAGGTGGATTGGATTGAAAGTACCGCCAAAAAGGCCTAACCGCACAAATACACCATAACCCGGATCCGCCGCAGGCGGACAATTCAGGAATTATGAATTCAGGGATTCCGGAATTGATGGAATGTTTCCTATTCTTAATTCAATGTCATAAACTTAAGCTCAAAATCTCCCCCCTTTGCTAAAGGGGGGCGGGGGGGATTTCTTTGAAGAGTTTGAAAATCCCCCTAAATCCCCCTTTTTTAAAGGGGGACCTTAAAGGAACGGTTCTTAAGTTAATGACATTGATTCTTAATTCCTAAATCCCTTAATTCCCCAATTCCTAAATCTGATTGTCAGTGTTGAAAAACAGTGTACAGAAAAAACCCCTGCCAAAAAAACACGAATTTCACAACTTAGGTACTAAGTTCTAATCTGCCCGTCTCCAAAAACTACAAACTTGGTGGTTGTCAACTCTTCCAGCCCCATAGGCCCGTAAGCATGAAGCTTGGAAGTACTGATCCCGATCTCGGCCCCCAAACCGAGCTCTCCCCCGTCATTGAACCGCGTGGAGGCGTTTACAAGAACGACAGAGGCATCCGCCTCATTCAGGAACTGCCGTGCCCGGGCATAGTCCGAGGTAACAATCGCCTCGGTGTGGGCTGAGCCATAACGCGCAATATGATCCGTCGCCTCTTCCATAGAGGCGACAATCTTGACTGCAAGGATCAAGTCGAGATACTCGGCCGGCCAATCCTCGTCCGTGGCAATATTCGCCTCAGGAACTATCTGACAGGTTTTAGGGCACCCCCGCAGATCCACACCCGCTTCCCTGAAAAGTTTTGCCATTGGGGGGAGAAATGACTCAGCTACAGCCTCATGTACTAGCAGGGTCTCCATAGCGTTGCAAACACCCGGCCGTTGCACCTTGGCATTGTATGAAATATTTTTAGCCATATCAAGGTCTGCATCCTCATCTACATATACATGGCAGACACCCTTATAATGCTTAAGGACAGGGATCCTGGAATTTTCAACCACAAAACGGATCAGCCCCTCACCACCTCTTGGGATGATGAGATCCACATATTCGTCCTGGGCAAGGAGCACGTTCACGGCAGTTCTGTCTCGTACCGGGACGACCTGGGCAGCAGCCTCCGGCATGCCGGTTTCCCGAAGTGCGTCCTGGATTATCCGGGCCAGAATCGCATTTGAGTGAAAGGCTTCTGACCCACCACGCAGGATCGCTGCATTGCCGGCCTTCAAACAAAGCCCGGCAGCGTCGATGGTGGCATTCGGCCTAGACTCATAAATCATACCAATTACCCCAAGGGGAATGCGCATCCGTCCCACCTGGAGACCGTTGGGGCGCAACCACATACCCGTAACCCTTCCCACCGGATCAGGGAGCTTAATCACATCCCGAAGGCCGCCTGCCATAGACTCGATAACCGCATCACTGACCGTGAGCCTGTCAATCATTGCCTCTGAAAGCCCTTTTTCTCTTCCCTCTGACAAGTCCTTTTCGTTTTCCCGCTTGATAGTGGCGGCCTCATCAAGGAGCTTTTGGGCAATGCGCTCCAAGGCCTCGTCTTTTTTCTGACTACTCAGACGGGCTACCACCTTCGAAGCTTCTTTCGCACTCCTGGCCATGTCCGTGATGGTTTTTTCTATCGACATATAGCTCCCTCCTTGTCGTCCGTCGTGATGACTAAGTTGTCTCTGTGAATCACCTCATTATAGTATTTATATCCCAATCGTTGTTTGATCTGGCTGGTCTTAAGGCCCCTGAGCTTCCTGATGTCGGTAGCATTGTAGTTTACAAGTCCCCTGGCAAATGGTACCCCATCCGGGCCTATGCAACCAACCGCAGCGCCAACGCCAAAGTCCCCCTCAACATCCAGGATGCCAATAGGCAGCAGGCTTCTGCCGTCTTTGTGTATAGCCTTAACTGCTCCTCTATCGACCTTGATAGTGCCCTTTGCCTTCAGGGTAAAGGCAATCCAACATTTCCTGCTGCCCATCTTTTCCTTTTTTGGAAGAAAAAGGGTTCCAATGTCCCGGCCCTCAAACAGTCTTTTCAGGATGTTCGGTTTAAGGCCGCCTGCAATGACCATAGGAATCCCGCTCGTGGTGATCTTCTTTGCCGTCTGGATCTTGCTCGACATCCCGCCCATACCGAAAGTCCCGGGAATATTACAGGCAGCTTTCTCCATGCCACGGTCGATCCTCGACACCAGCGGTATTAGCAAGGCGTCCTTGTGGGCCGCCGGATCCTTGTCGTAAAAGCCGTCAATATCGGTCAGATTGATGAGTAATTGCGCGTCCATCAAATGAGTAATCATGGCCGACAGGTTGTCATTGTCTCCGAATTTAAGTTCCTCCACAACAACTGTATCATTTTCATTGATTATCGGAACAATTTTCCAATTTAACAGAACGTTAATGGTATTGCGGGCATTAAGATATCGCCTCCGGTTGCAAAGGTCGTCTCTGGTCAGCAGGATTTGAGCCACTTTTTTTTGATAATGAGCAAAGGACTTTTCATACTCTAGCATGAGCCGAGGCTGTCCTATAGCCGCAGCTGCCTGCTTGTGAGGGATATCAGAAGGCATTTTGGCCATATTCATCTTCTTCATCCCCGAGGCAATAGCGCCGGAACTGACTATGATCACCTCGTACCCCTGGTCCATAAGTATAGACACCTCTCTGGCCAGACGTTTTATCACTTTGGCATTGAGGCCCTGATCATAGGTGAGCACACCACTGCCAACCTTGACGACAGCTCGCCTGACACGGTCAAAGAGCTTTTTTCGAATCTCAAGACGTTCCTTCCTGTCAGTCATGTGTCAACCCGGATTTTCTCTATCTTATTATAGTCAACCAATCTGGCTTTCTCCACAAGCCGAGCCAAATGGTTTTTTAGTTGCTCCAAGCCCTCACCCGTGAGGGCTGAAATGACCCATATGTCGGGATTCAACGGCTCAAGGGCATTGCGAAGCTTTTCTGCCACAGCCCGGGTACCGGTTTTATCAACCTTGTTTAATACGATCACCTGGGCTTTTTGGTCAAGGGGCGAACTGAAACGCCTTAGTTCCTGATTGACAGTGTGATACGGTCCAAGAGGGCCTTCCGATGGAACGGTGGAAAGATCGATCAGGTGAAGCAAGAATCGGCTCCTCTCCACGTGTCTGAGAAACCTCGTCCCAAGGCCCACACCGCGGTGGGCACCTTCAATCAGCCCGGGGATGTCGGCTATGACAAAGGGGTTGGTTTCTTGAATCTCAACCACGCCGAGGGTGGGTATCAATGTTGTAAAGGGGTAGTCGGCAACCTTGGGACGTGCGGAAGAAAGTTTCGACACCAATGTGGACTTGCCCGCATTTGGTAGTCCTATGATGCCGACATCGGCCAGGAGTTTTAGCTCAAGCTTTAAATTAAGGGTCTGCCCAGGTTCACCTTCTTGTGCGTATCTTGGTGCACGGTTCCTTGACGATGCAAAACGTTGATTTCCAAGGCCGCCCCGGCCACCACGAGCAACCGGAAAAGATTCACCCCTTTGGACAAACTCCTTGAGAACGCGTCCGGTTTCGGCCTCCTTCACTAAGGTGCCGGGAGGAATGAGGATGATCAGGTCCTTGCCGCTTTTTCCTGACTGACTTTTCCCTCGACCGTGTTTCCCTCGTTCAGCCCTGAAGTGTTTTTTGAAATTGAAGCTGTAAAGGGTGTGCATACGGGATGTGGTTTTGAAAAGTACATCACCGCCATTGCCGCCATCTCCACCGTTCGGCCCACCTTTGGGGACGTATTTCTCGCGTCTAAAACTTACACAACCCTTGCCGCCATCCCCAGACTGGACAGTAATAACAGCTTCATCAACAAATTTCATATACCCCGTGTGGCCGACGGGACGTTTCTCCTCTCGGCAGTTGTCAAGTCATAAAATCGGTATAACGCCCCGAGACCTTTGCAGAACTCCTTCGAGGGCTTTCATGAATTTTTTTGGAACCCATTCGAGCGAAGCAAACGGCCCACTGAAGTGGGCAAATCCTGAACTGTTTGAGAGTGTTAGGCTGAGCATAGCGCAAGCTTCACTACGTGTCAGGATTTAGTGAGCAAATCCTTAGATGGGTCAAAAAGTACATGTAAATAAGTGAAAGGGGTTCTGCAACGGTCTCGCCACTTAGGCTGATGCTGCTATGGGATAAACGCTGACCCTTTTTCGGGAGCGTCCCATCCGTTCAAAAGTGACTACTCCATCTATTTTGGCAAAGAGTGTGTAATCCCTGCCCATGCCCACATTGTTGCCGGGGTGTATCTTCGTTCCAACCTGTCGCACCACTATATTACCTGCTGAAACCTTCTGCCCCCCGAAACGCTTCACGCCCCGCCTCTGACCGGCGCTGTCGCGGCCGTTTCGTGAACTCCCGCCTGCCTTCTTGTGTGCCATAGCTTTGTTGCTCCTTAAGGCTTCTCTATGTTGTTTGAATGGTATCGATTTTAAGTGCCGTGTACTGCTGCCGATGGCCAAGCTTTTTCCGATAACGCTTTCGCTTTTTGTACTTGAAAACAATGACCTTTTTGGCCTTTCCTTGTTCTACAATATGACCTTGTACAGCCACGTCGGTAAGTGTAGGCTGACCCACCTTAATCGTCTTTCCATCGGAAAACATAAGCACACGGTCAAAGGAAACAGACGAGCCTATCTCACCCGGAATTTTTTCAACCCTTAACGTTTCCCCTTCCGAGACTTTGTACTGCTTGCCGCCGGTAAATATTACAGCATACATGTTAGTAACCTTCCTAAAGTATTTTCGAATTTTTGGATTTATAGACAATCACATTATATAAAAATAAACTTTAATTATAAATGTTTATTAACCACTGTCAAGGCAATTCTTATGCATTTCAAATATCTCATATTGCTCAAGATGAAAATGTGGATCAGGCAAAATAATAATCTCTTTCTTTAAAACCGCTGCGAGGGAATCTACCAGCGAATTCTCCTCCCCCAAAAGCAACTCGGCAATCTCGGGGTTTGCCTTCAGCGTGATGCACGAAGCCAGCATCTCTCCTGATTCCCGGCACATATCCCGATAGATATTGTAACAAACCGTACGCCTCGACTTGAGATACCCTTCACCTTCACAGTAGAAGCATGGTTCACAAAGCATGCGGTTGAGGGTCTCACGGGTGCGTTTTCGCGTCATTTCGATGAGCCCTAACTCAGACATGGGAAGCACATGTGTCTTGCTCCGGTCTTTCTTGAGGGCCTCCTTTAGAGTATTGAATACCCTCTCTCGATTTGACTTTTTCTCCATGTCGATAAAATCAATAACAATCAGCCCACCGATATCCCGGAGTCTGATCTGATAGGCAATCTCCTTGATCGCTTCGAGGTTGGTCTTGAGGATGGTCTCCTCCAGATTGTGTCTTCCTACGTACCGGCCGGTATTGATATCAACTGACACCATTGCCTCAGTATGCTCAATGACAATATATCCTCCGGACTTGAGCCAAACCTTCTTCTTGAAGGCACGGGATATTTCAGATTCTAGGTTGTAGGCATCAAAAATAGGCTCGCTTTCCTCATACAGTTCGACGGATTCTTTAAGCATTGGCATGAATGTATCCAAGAACTTCAGAATTTCTTCGAATCCCGACTTGGAATCAATAACAAGCTTGTCAACCTCCTGAGTAAAGAGATCCCGGACCGCCCGGAGGGTCACGTTAAGTTCCTTGTGTAACAGGCTGGGCACCGGTGCATTAGCACCCTTCTTTTGAATGTCCAGCCACAGAGACACGAGAAAGTCCATTTCTTTTGCAAGTTTTTCCCTGTTGACCCCTTCACTGACCGTCCTTGCAATGACGCCGCAGTTTTCAGGGCGGAGATCCATTAACATTTCCTTTAACCGGCTTCGCTCATTTTCATCTTCTATACGCCGAGAAATCCCTATGTGATCTGTAGCAGGCATAAGGACCAGAAAACGACCCGGCAGTGATACCCTCGTTGTAATTCTGGCTCCTTTGTTTCCAATAGGTGCCTTGGATACCTGGACTATGATTTCTTGTCCTTCATGGAGAAGATCTTCAATCAAGTACTCTTGGTCCAGTGAAGGGGGACGATTCTCCATGTCAAGGTCGGTGCGACCGTTTTTGTCCTCATCAGAGAGTACATGCATGAAATAGTCAAACTCATGGTAATTGTTCACCACATCAGCCACATAGATGAAAGCGGCTTGCTCAAGAGCTATGTCAACAAAGGCTGCCTCCATGCCTGGAAGCACGCGCACCACCCGTCCTTTATAAATGTTGCCTGTAATGTCGGACTCTTTGGGTCTTTCAATGAACAGTTCTTCGGGATTGCCGTTCCCTACAAAGGCAACTCGGGTTTCGTGGTCCATAGCATTGATTATCAATTCTTTAGACATAGCAGAAGTTAGCTCGCCCCAACCCAGTTCATTCGTTTTCTTGTAAGATTTTAGCTTTTTGGGCTTACAACCAGAAAAACAAAGTCCTATTATTTCAACATGTTGAAGATATTGCAGCAAGTAGTTTTAGCACATCAAGATAGAAATTTCAAATTTTTGTTTACCAAATCAGTCAAACCGGGTGGTATGGTATTCTATATTTGACGGTCTCGTAAAAAGTCGAAAAACATCTCTTTCTGTCATTCCGGCCCCTGCTTCCGCAGGGGTAAACTTGTCCCCGCGAAGGCGGGGAGCCGGAATCCAGTGAAATCAACATGTTCTGGATGCCGGATCAAGTCCGGCATGACGA
>JAIWEZ010000064.1:0-9606 GCA_048631945.1 Gammaproteobacteria bacterium
CTCACAGTTCTTCCGGACTCCCAATCCTTCCCAGAATAGCTGATGCGGCCGCCACCGCAGGGTTGGCTAGATAGACCTCGCTAGTAGTGTGACCCATGCGGCCCACAAAATTGCGGTTGGTAGTCGATACGGCTCGCTCCCCTGGCCCCAGGACGCCCATAAAACCTCCCAGGCAGGGACCACAGGTGGGCGGGCTCACAATTCCTTTGGCTGCCAGAAATATCTCCAATAGACCCTCGGCCATGGCCTGGCGGTAAACGGCAGGAGTTGCAGGCACTATAATAAGACGCACATTCTTGTCAATGGCACGGCCTTTGAGGACACGGGCTGCCACGCGAAGGTCCTCAATACGCCCGTTCGTACAAGATCCGATCACGGCCTGATCTATAGGGACTGTTCCTACCGTTGAAATACCGCGGGTATTCTCTGGAAGAAAGGGAAAGGCGACCTGGGGTTCGATGTTAGAAACGTCATAGGTCCTTACATCCGCATAGGCAGCATCCGGATCACTCGTATAGGATTCAAAGGAGCGTTTTGCTCGCGGCTTTATGTAATCGAGAGTTACTTCATCCGGAGCAATGATTCCACTTTTGGCCCCTGCCTCAATTGCCATATTGGCCATAGTCATTCGATCGGCCATAGCCAAGCCCTTGATCACATCGCCGGTAAATTCCATAGCTCTGTACGTGGCTCCGTCGACTCCTATGTCGCCGATCGTGTAAAGGATCAGGTCCTTTCCGCTCACCCATTTGCCGAGCCGGCCATGATATATGAACTTTATCGATTCCGGGACCTTAAACCACGCTTCACCCGTAATCATGGCCGCTGCAATGTCTGTACTTCCAACACCTGTCGCAAAGGAGCCCAGAGCCCCATAGGTGCACGTGTGACTGTCGGCGCCAATCACCACATCTCCGGGCAGTACCAGACCCTTTTCCGGCAGGAGTACATGTTCGATGCCCATTTCTCCAAGCTCAAAAAAATGCTTGATATGATACTTCCTGGCAAAAGTGCGCATTGCCTGCACCTGAACAGCAGACCGGATGTCCTTATTGGGCACGAAGTGATCCGGGACCAAGGCAATTTTTTCAGGATCGAACACAGACTCTACGCGTGATTTTTCAAACAGATCGATAGCTATAGGGGCCGTGATATCATTGGCCAAAGCCATATCAATGCGAACATTAATGAGTTCGCCTGGTGCCACCGTTTCCCGCCCTGCGTGGGCGGCCAGAATTTTTTCCGTAATGGTTTGAGGCATGCTTATACAGGCTCTTCGTAGGGGGTATTGATTCTTTCGCCATCAGCCACTTCGCTCTGGTGCTTCTTGCGAAGCCACAAGGTAATGAAGGGTCCTGAAAAGACATAGCACAGCACCATAAGGAAGAAGGCAATACTTGGCTCTGCTGCAATTAATATGAACAACAGGACAACGATCACTAGCATATTGAACTTCATCTTTCTAAACAACTCCACTTGCTTAAAGCTATAGTATTTGATCGTGCTGACCATCAAAAAGGACAAAACGTAGATCATGATCAAAATCGTCACGTGCTTGGTGGTCCCTGTCCCGCCAAAACGGTGGAAGAGGAGGACCGTAGCGGCGATCATGAAGGCAGCTGCCGGAATCGGAAGTCCGTTAAAGTAATCACTACTAACCACATGGACCTGAGTGTTAAACCGTGCCAGCCGAAGCGTACCGCAGGCCACGAAAAGAAGTGCTGCCAACCATCCCAATCTCCCAAAAGGCTGAAGGGCCCACAGATATACGAGAACGCCGGGTGCCACTCCAAAAGATATGGCATCACTCAGGGAGTCATATTCAAGGCCGAATCTGCTTACAGTCCGCGTTACCCGTGCGATTTTGCCGTCCAACCCGTCAAAGATAGCCGCTATCATGATAGCGATGGCTCCCTTTAAGAAGTTGCCCTGGGTTGCTGCCACAATGGCATAGAAGCCACAAAAGAGGTTGGCAGAGGTAAGAAGGTTCGGCAGGACATAAATCCCGCGCTTCAATTTCTTTCTATTGGAACTTTTATTTCTCTTCATAATAGATGCCCCAAGACCGATGTCCCGGCCAGGACCTTATCGCCCACGGACACAGCGGGTACAGTCTCTGGCGGGAGATAGACGTCCAAGCGAGAACCGAAACAGATCAGACCAAACCTCTCACCGCGACTTAAACGGTCTCCCTTGCGTATCTTACAGATGATCCTTCTTGCAATGAGTCCTGCAACCTGGACCACTATAAGCTTGCGACCACGGCCTATGTCCATGCTCACTGCGTTTCGTTCATTGTCTCTGGATGCCTTGTCCAGGTTAGCTGAAAAGAATTTGCCCGGATAATAAGCAACTTCAGTGACCCTGCCATTTTCGGGTATTCGGTTCACATGAACGTTGAAAATTGACATAAAGATACTCACCTTAAGCATTTTCTCAGCAGCGAATTCACTCTCCTGAACGACACTTACTCCCAAAACCTTGCCGTCGGCCGGGGAGACCAAGGCCCCCTTTTCCTCTGGAATGACCCGCTCCGGATCCCTGAAGAAAGAGGAAATAAAAAAAGTGACTGCCAAAAAAAACAGGGCCAGCTCGTATAGCCCTAAAACGGCAATGATGGCCGTTGCAAAGGCCGATCCTAGTATGAATGGATACCCTTCACGGGCAATCGGAAATACCTTCTGGTTGACCGACCCGGAACGCTTAGAATGAATCATCGAATCCTCGGTTGTTGATACGAACCCGTGCCTTAAGCCCTTTGTCTTTTCTCGGTTCTGCGATGTTCGGCCAAGATGCACTCTATCTTGTCCCTGCCGGCAAGCTTTAGCTTCTGGATTCTTTTGCGTTCCAAGGACTCCTCAGTTGTAAGGTAAATTTGCTTGTTATATTCTTCCAACTGTTTTTCGTATTCTTGGTGTTGTCCCATATATTCCCTCAGGGTTTTGCTGTCTTTGATCAACCGGGCAATGAGCATCGCATCCCTTTCTTCCATAAAAGATCCTCCAGAAACCTGACTGCACAGTGCAGATTCGCACTAAACTCTGTTTAAAATACAAAAAAGTTAATCATATTTTTTTTTGTTATATTTGTCAATAGGGCCAAACTTTTCGAGTGTGGTAGTGTCAAAGTAGATGCTAAGGGCTCGCCCTTAGGGTTTTTGAAAGCATGGCCGCTCCAATGAGGATCAAATATTAATCCGTGTAAAACTTGGGTCTACGTGAGCCTAAAGACGAAACCAATAAACTTATCAACTAGTTGACAAACTCTGGAGTTTTATTTTAGCATCCGGTTTTCGGATATAATGGGGTACCAGGCGGGCAACATCCGCAATCTGCCCATTGAGAATCTGTCTCATCCCGATGTAAGCCACCACCGAGGCCCTGACCTTGTTTAGATACGGTGGCGCAAAATACGCAAAGCTCCCCAAGGTTTCCCTGATCAATTCTCCATACACGGTGGCGCCATCACCAACAAAGAGGCACAAACGTTGAATCTGCTTCAGCCATTGTCTTGGTTCTGTTGCACAATCATCGACTAGTTTTTTCCACTTCATGTATCCGTCACATTCACAAAGGGATGTGTATATCTGTCCTTTGCGAGCATCCAAGACCGGGCAAACGAGATGGGGAAATGATGGAAACTGGTAGGCCAGAGCGTCCAGGGTGGATACACCTGTGACGGGTTTCTTGGTCGCAAAACCCAGGCCCTTAATTGTACTGATTCCGATACGCAGACCTGTAAAACTTCCCGGGCCAGTAGTAACGGCAAATCCTTCACACCCCGCAATTGTCAGCCCTGCCATCTCAAGGGTAGCATCAACGGCAGACATTAAACGTCTTGCATGCGTCTGTGTGCTGGTCACCGCTACTTCGGCCAGCACCGTATCGCCTTCTAAGACGGCCACACTCCCCGTTTGGCTGGATGTATCAATCCCAAGGACTCTCATCACTGCTCACCGTACGCTGAAAGCTAAAACCCTAATTGGGCGATGCTCAATCAGGTGGTATTGGGTGTTTGACTCAATTGTGGTATAACTTTGGCTTTCAGCTTTCTTACTACCCGGAAGGTTTCTCTTGGAGGGCAAACCTCAAGATATCGTCCACGTGACTTACCGGCAAGAAAACAAGTTTGCGCCTGATGTTTGAAGGAATTTCGACCAGATCCTTCTTGTTTTTCTCAGGGATGATGACCTTGCGCACATCGGCCCTGAGCGCAGCCAATGCCTTTTCCTTTAGCCCCCCCACCGGGAGTACACGCCCACGGAGAGTGATCTCTCCAGTCATGGCCACGTCCCTGTTCACCGGTCGCCCACTCAAGGTGGAAGCCAACGCCGTGAGCATGGTGACCCCGGCCGAAGGCCCGTCCTTGGGAATCGCCCCTGCTGGAACGTGTATATGAATGTCAATGTTCTGGTAAAAATCATCATCAATGCCAAGGGCCTTTGCGTTGGAGCGGGCATAAGTCAGCGCGGCCTTTGCAGATTCCTGCATCACCTCTCCGAGTTGGCCTGTAAGGATCAAATCACCCTTTCCTTTCATCGTAGATGCCTCTACATACAGTACCTCTCCCCCGGCTTGGGTCCACGCCAGTCCTGTGGCAACTCCCACCTCATGTGATTCCTGCTCCAATTCGGGGAGATATTTCGGAATACCCAGGTAGCGGTGAAGATTGGCGCAGGTGACGGTGTACGGCCCCTTGTCGCCTTCAGCCACTTTGCGGGCCACCTTGCGGCATATGGTGCCGATTTCCCGTTCCAGGTTCCTGAGGCCGGCCTCTAAGGTATACTGCGATATGATCTTCTGTAGCGCCTTTGGGCCAATCCGTAAATATTTTGAGGTAATCCCGTTTTCTTTGACCTGACGCGGGATTAAGAACTTTTTGGCAATGGCAAGTTTTTCTTCTTCTGTATATCCGGCAAGCTCTATAGTCTCCATCCGATCTTGCAAGGCCGAGTGAATGGGATCGGACAGATTGGCCGTGGTGATAAACATAACCTTAGATAAATCAAAGGAGGTGTTCAAATAGTGGTCACTGAAGCTGACATTTTGTTCCGGATCAAGGACTTCAAGCAGTGCAGCGGATGGGTCCCCGCGGAAATCAGCACCAATCTTATCCACTTCATCCATCATGAATACGGGGTTGTTCGAACCACAATGCTTCAATCCCTGAATGATCCGTCCGGGCATCGCACCGATGTAAGTCCGGCGGTGCCCCCTGATTTCGGCCTCGTCCCTAATACCACCCAAGGAAATGCGAAAGAACTTCCGGTTCATAGCCCTTGCAATCGATCGACCCAATGAGGTCTTGCCCACTCCGGGAGGTCCCACAAAACAGAGTATGGGACCCTTCATTTGCTTGTTGAGTTTCCGCACACTCAGGTATTCCAGGATACGATCCTTTACCTTCTGGAGATCATAATGGTCCTCATCCAGGACATGCTGAGCCTTCTTTATATCCAGGACTTCTTTGGTCGATTTGCTCCAGGGGACCTCAACCAGCCAATCAAGGTAAGTACGCACAATGGAGGCTTCGGCAGCGTCGGGGTGCATCTGCTCGAGGCGCTTCAATTGTTTAAATGCCTCTTTCTCAGCCCCCTTTGGCATCTTGGCCTTCTTGATCTTCTCGGTATAGTCCGCAATTTCCTGTGCCTTTTCGTCAAAATCTCCTAATTCTTTGTGTATGGCTCGCATCTGCTCTCTGAGAAAATATTCTCGCTGGCCCTTCGAGATCTCTTCCCTGGCATCTGACTGGATCTTGGCCTGGATGGAAGAGACTTCCAATTCCTTGCTCAGGAGTTCATTGACTCTTTGTAGCTTTTCAATAGGATCAGCCATCTCCAGAAGGCTCTGGGCTTGTTCTACCTTCAACCTGAGGTTTGAAGCCACCACATCGGCCAACCGCCCAGGGTCATCAATCCCGCTCAAAATGGCGCTCACATCACCGGTCAGCTCGCCTCGTAAGTCAAGGATCTTCTCGGTCTGTTCACAGGCATTGCGTATGAGCGCTTCGCCCTCAACGCTTGTCTTTTCTTCTTGCTGTTCGGGAATCTGTTCGATCCTGACCTGGTAGAAAGGCTTTGTCTTTGCATAATCTAATATACGAGCCTTGCCTAAGCCCTGGACCAAGACCTTGACTCGGCCGTCCGGAAGCTTGAACATACGCATAATCATGGCTACCGTACCAACCTTGTAGATTTCCTCAGGTGTTGGGTTTTCGACATTAACGTCGCTTTGTGTGGATAGAAGAAGGAGGCGATCTTTGGCCATAGCAGCATCCACGGCGCGGATCGACTTATCTCTACCCACAAAAAGGGGAAGGACCATATACGTAAAGACAACAACGTCACGCACGGGAAGAAGGGGTAGCAGATCAGGGATTTCTATGGGTTCACCATCTTCTTGTATGATGTCAGCGGTATCGAAGCTATCTGCTTGTGCCATGAACTTTCCTCCGTTTGCTTGTATTACGAGCTACGGGTTGATGGTCTCGAAACCCTTTTTCTTGGTCTGTTGGGCTATTTTTGCCAAAATGGAGTCGTCAAAAAGGGAAAAAACTTCTGGCAAAATAAACGTTTAAGACCGCTCAAAAGAATTTCTGCTTGGGCAACAGCCTGTTTAAATTAAAAGATATAATATAAGACATAATATCTTGATGACAACAAAAATCTTGATTTTTTGACCTATTCCCTATAGTTATCTCTTAACTATTTGTGATATTTCGCTTTTGCAAAGGCCGTTTGAGCCTGTTAGGCCCATTTGTCATTTGAGCTTATTATGGCCAAACCGCCCAAAGCGCCCAAAGCGCATAGATACAACCGGTGAGTTTCAAACTTTTTGTGGGGGTAGCCCTTGATCCTTGAGCTTTTCATATTCTTGTTCGGTATGGCTGTGGGCAGTTTTTTGAATGTGTGTATCTACCGCCTTCCCCAATCCATTTCTTTGATACGCCCAGGTTCTATGTGTCCAGGCTGCCGGACCAAGATTGCCTTTTACGATAACGTCCCCGTGGCAAGCTATCTTTGGCTTCGTGGGCGATGTCGGCATTGTGGAACCGCAATCTCCCCGAGATATCCCCTGGTTGAGCTTATATCAGGTCTGTTTGCAGTAGCCGTTTTTGCACACCATGGTCTCTCTTGGGAAAGCCTTATTGTGTACGCACTGATCGCGGCTCTTCTGGTGATCACCTTCATAGATATTGATCATCAAATCATTCCCGATGTGATTACCTACCCTGGTATCGTGGTCGGATTCCTCGCGTCGCTTGCCGTTGGCCAAATCACGTATATAGAGTCCCTGATTGGGATTATCTTGGGCGGCGGTGTTCTGCTTATGGTTGCCTGGGGCTACTATTTGGTGACGAAAAAGGAAGGGATGGGTGGTGGTGATATCAAGCTGCTCGCCATGATTGGCGCATTTTTGGGCTGGAAAGGCGTCATATTTACGATTTTTGTTGGATCGGCTATCGGGGCCGCAGTTGGCATGGCTATAGCCCTCCGCACGGAACAGGGGCGAAAGCTGCCGATCCCGTTTGGTCCCTTTCTTAGCCTTGGTGCGCTGCTTTTCCTGTTTTTCGGCCCGCAAATCATTAGCTTGTACTTACGGATTCTAAGATAATGCCAAGATCCACCTTTATCTTTGGCCTTCGGAGCGAAATTCTGCTCAGCCTGACTCTCCTTTTAGTAGCTGCCATGACCTTGACCAGCTTTGTAATCTTGAGAATCACGGAGCGCGACTTGCTTCGATATAAGGAAGCAGACGGTATGGCAGTCGCCCAAAGGATACAATCGGCTGTGGGAAACAGCTACAAACAGGACGGCGCGGTTTCCCCTGAATTGTTAAAGGAGCGCCTTCGCGATGGTATTTCCTGGATGGGCCATTCGGGGCTGTATGATGAGATCGTTGTGATTGGAAAGAATGGCTCAGTATGGGCTGGGGAAGAGCATCCGAAGCGGTCAAACGAGAATGGCGACAGTCAAGTAGCCAAAGTCCTCAAAACGGGGAAGCCAAGCACAAAGATATACAGGGAACACGCTCTGCTTACCATTACAGCCCCCATTTTTGCCGACGGACAATGTGTTGCTGCGGTCAGAGTACCCGTTCGCATTGATACGGTAAGCCAGGGATTGAGGAGGTCACGTCTCCTCATCTGGTTTTACATAGGTTTGAACGTGCTGGTACTTGTAATCTTTGGAAACTTTCTTTTATCCAGGATCGTGATCCGGCCAATCAAGCGCATGGTAAAGATAGCCGACCACTTCGAAGAAAGCGATCTCTTTTCCATGATGTCCAGGGGCGAACGGAATGAGATTGCACACCTGACCGTGGCCCTTAATCGGATGCTCAAGAGGCTTGCGGAAAACAAGGAACGCCTGGAGGCCGATATTCGTTCTCTGGAGGCGGCCAACCTGGAGCTAAAACAGGCCAGAGAGGAAGTGGTACGCTCAGAAAAGCTCTCTTCTTTGGGCCGACTCGCCGCAGGCGTGGCACACGAAGTCGGCAATCCGATCGGAGCTGTCCTAGGCTATACGAATCTATTGGTGGATCACGTGGCAGACAATGCAGAAGCCACGGATTATCTAGGACGGATTGAAAAGGAAGTGACCAGAATTAATGCCATCGTTCGAGAGCTTCTGGATTTTTCAAGGCCCTCGCCATCTGAGTCGGCTCCGTTGGATGTAAATGCCCTGGTCACGGAGAGCACCTCTTTTCTTGCTCGTCAAAGTTTGATGGCATCTATTAAGATTGAGACTGAACTTGAGCAAGGTATTGGTATGGTGTGGGCTGATGCCAACCAGTTAAAACAGGTTCTGATCAATTTGATGCTTAACGCGCGTGATGCCATGGAAGAAGGAGGAGGATCCCTGATCATTTTTAGCAGACGAGTTACACCCAAGACAAATGGGACAAGTTCAGACCGGCACCTGACAGATTTCATTGAAATATCTGTTTCTGATACGGGTAAGGGGCTTGCCACCACCGAACTCGACAAGATCTTTGATCCGTTCTACACCACAAAACCCCCGGGCAAGGGAACCGGCTTGGGGCTTGCCATCAGCCTGCGCATTATTGAAGCATTCGGTGGCAGCATCCGCGTGGAAAGCACTGAAGGTAAGGGCAGTACCTTCACAGTTGAACTTCCCGTATGGGAGCCTAACCATGATTCCAAATGAAGTGATCATAGACCTCGGTGCGCTCAGGCACAATTTCTTTGAGATCAAACGCTTGGCCGGCCCTCACACACGGATACTTGCCGTTGTCAAGTCTGATGCTTACGGCCATGGCATGATACCCGTGGCCAGGACCCTGGAATCGGCGGGCGTCGATTATCTCGGGGTATTCGAGCTGGAAGAGGGTCTGGAGCTCAGAAAAGCCGGTTGCAAGGTTCCGATCTTGATTATGATGGGAATCACACCGGATGAGGTTTCAGCTGTTGTTGAACATGAGCTCACACCTGCACTCTTTCAACCGGACATTGCGGAAAATCTTTCACGCATGTCGGAAAAACAGGGCAAGGTGACACCGGTCCATGTCAAAGTGGACACCGGCATGACCCGCCTTGGGATTTGCCCCGAGGATCTGCAGAATTTTTTGAAGCAACTCGTGCCTT
>JAIWEZ010000065.1:0-9518 GCA_048631945.1 Gammaproteobacteria bacterium
GAACCGTTCCTTTAAGGTCCCCCTTTAAAAAAGGGGGATTTAGGGGGATTTTCAAACTCTTCAAAGAAATCCCCCCCCGCCCCCTTTAGAAAAGGGGGAGATTTTGAGCTTAAGTTAATGACATTGACTTCGGAATACAGATTTTGGATCTTCATTCCGCAATCCCTGGCCCAGACCTGGCCAATAGGCTATATGATTGCATATATGAAGCGAGCACCAGGGCAGGCCGCAATCCAAACTCCGCAATCAGGAGCCAGAATGGCGAACTGTTAGGTGATCCCGTATCCGTTTGAGGGCTTGCTCTGAGGCCTTTTCTTTGATCTCCTCTCGACTACCTTCAAAAAGATATTTCCAGCACCGTACATCCTCATCCCAGGCCAAGGCCATGTGAACAGTTCCCACCGGCTTGTCATTCGTGCCGCCAGTAGGACCGGCAATGCCACTGACTGCAAGACCCAGGTCAGTCCCGGCCAATCGTTTGATGCCGATCGCCATACTCTCAACGCACGACTGACTCACGGCCCCATGCTCTCTTATGACCTGTGAAGAAACGCCCAGGAGTTCAATCTTGGAACGATTACTGTAACTCACCACGCCCCTTTCCAGATAATCCGAACTGCCGGAGATGTTGGTCAGCCGGTGGCAGATCAATCCGCCAGTACATGACTCGGCCACTGAAATGGTCATTTTCAAAGAAATTAATAGCCTCGCCACTTCCTGTTCAAGTGAATAGTCTACCATTATTTGTAGAACGTAGTCGTCAAAGTGGACACCTGAAGTTGGGCTTATATTGAGACCTTTGAAAAATGAGACATTTTTTTGTCAGGCAAGGAAGGCAAAAATTTTAACCAGAGGAATACATTATGTATTTCGAGGATTAAAATTCGAAGCCTGACGCCGTATCACGAAAAAATGACAATTTTGCAAAGGTCTCATATCAAGAAAAGGTCAACTGATTACGCATTATTTAAAGTGAAGCCTCCCTGTGCTCCCGCACAGGGCATCCTGACTGTGTCTCAGGACGGCGGAACTCGCCGAAGCAATAACCCGCCTTCGCCGAGGCTATGGCGGGTCACCACGCCATTCATCCCCCTTGCTTCCGCACGGGGCATTCTGGCGAAGGTGAGTGATATATAAAGTAATACTTAAAATAGTTGAATAACAAATCTTAAGACAACATTTGCATAAATACCGGCAAGGATGTCATCGCCTACTACACCCCAGCCACCAGGCAATTTCTCTTCCAGCCTCCTTATCGGAAAGGGTTTTGCAATATCGAAAAGCCTGAAGAGAAAAAAACCGGCCACCACGCTTTTCGCGGACCAGGGAATGAGAAACAAGGTAACGAGAAACCCTGCCATCTCATCTATAACAATCAAGCCGGTGTCTTTCTTGTTGAAAACTTTTTCTGCCTCCCCTGATATCCATACGGCAGATCCTGTGAACGCTACAATGAAAAGCATTCCCTCAAGTGGGCCAAGCATAGAGAGGAAATAACAAAGGGGAATTCCGACCAGGGTGCCGAACGTCCCGGAGGCAATTGGAACGTATCCTACGTAACCGCCTGTTGCCAACAGCACCACACATTTTTCTCGAATCCTACGCAATGCCCCCTCATTTGGGATTTCGGATTTCGGATTGCGGAATCAAAATCGTAAATCCAAAACCCCGAACCCGGACAGGTCGGAACAGAAAGAATAATCACGAAAATACGAAAACTTCAAAGCACGAAACAAGACAAAAGGAGAAACCCTGGCCCGGACCAAATCCGCATTAGCGCAAGCTTCACTTCGTGTCCGCATTCCGAAATCCTACGACGTCTCCTTTACAATACTCTCATATACCACCTTCAGAGGTACATTCTTCTCCAAGGCAATCCTTTTGCAATCCTCATATTCAGGTGTCACGGAGACTCTGCCTGTAGGACCTGAAATCTCCTTTACACGCACCTTGCCAAAGGAGGTGTTGGCCTCTTTGACCTTTCGCGGAAGCTTTGATCGTTCGGCCCGGTAATGCCGTACCCCGGTGGCTGTGGTCTCTGAAAGAATCCTGTGCACCACGTTCTCTCGATCAGTCTCCTTGCATATAACCTGCACCATGGTGCCGGGTCGACTCTTCTTCATAAAGACCGGAATAAAAACCACATCAAGCGCCCCATCTTCATAAAGTCTTTCCATGACAAAGCCGAATATTTCCGGATTCATGTCATCTATGTTGGTTTCAACGACTGTCACGCAATCTGCCTCACACACAAAATCAGGCTCGCCCAATACAACCCTGAGCAAGTTTGGCATTTCTTTCAAATCGCGGCTCCCCACGCCGTAACCGGCCTGTCGAATCAGCATTTTGGGCATCGGGCCGAAATCTCGACAAAGCGATGTAAGAATCGCAGCTCCGGTGGGAGTAACCAGTTCTTGAGAAATCCCCGTCCCGTAAACCGGCACTCCATCAAGGAGCGCCAGGGTAGCAGGGACAGGCACTGGAAGTCTCCCATGCCTGCAGGTCACAAACCCTTTGCCCATTGGTATCTCTGAAGCGAAAATCTTGCTGATGCCAAGCCACTCCACTCCCAGAGCTGACCCCACTATGTCGACAATAGCATCCACGCCCCCTAGTTCATGAAAGTGCACATGCTCTTTCGGGCGGTTGTGGATAGACGCCTCAACCTCGGCCAGTCTGCCAAAGATCTTGAGGCTTGAGCCTTTTACCGTGTCCGGGAGGGAACTGTTGTCGATAAGCAATTTTATGTCTTGGTAATCCCTGGACTGTTCGTCTATATCGTCAACCACAACTTTGACCTGCTGTCCGGAAATGTTCATTCTGACAGCCGGGCTGACCTCCAAGCGGAAGGCCCCAAGAGGCATGTTGCGGATATTCTCTTCAATAAAATCTAGTGGAACCCCCAGATGAATCAAGGCCCCAAGAATCATGTCGCCGCTGATGCCGGCAAAACAGTCAAAGTAGGCGATCATCATTCCCATCCATATCCTGCATGTGGTCCCATACCCTTACAAACCGCTATCGAAATCCGAATCTTTTGGCTTCTTATCACACCGGCCCCTATGAGTCAAAAAAACCCTGCTGCCACCAAAAATGACGGTCTCGTAAAAAGTCGTCACTCCGGACTTCGACGAGCTCAGTCGAGTCGTGAAAACCGGAGTCCAGAGCCTTTTTAACTATCTGAATAGACTGGATTCCGGCTCCCCGCCTTCGCGGGGACAAGTTTACCCCTGCGGAAGCAGGGGCCGGAATGACAAAAAATGGGATTTTTTGACTTTTTACGAAACCGTCAATCATTAATGACATCAGATGGAAAGGGGGTGATTCCGATGGTTTGTACAAGTGTAAAGAAAGGGTTGGAGTGCATCTTTATGACGAAGAAAGGTTGTTCTTTTAATGGAGGGGGTTGTCACCCGACAGTGGAGGATTGCCATGGATGTAGCCGCGCTTCAGAGTTTTCTTCCGGGTGGTATTGCACCGCCTGTCCGGATCCTTTGGTCAAGTGGAAAAACGGCAATTGCAATTTTGCAACGCATACTACAAAGGAAAACCAGATCAAGAGTACCAAGATTAATCCGCTCAAAGCATCCAAGAGAAAAGGACGCTGAGTTTAGACATCAGTGGTCAGTGGTTAGTGATCAGCGGAAACTGTTCACCGGCCACTGACCACTGACTAAACCAGCTTGCCCAGAGCACCTTCTATCCTATCAAGCCCCTCCTTTATAGTTTCAAGACCTGTTGCATAGGAAAATCTTACAAAATTGTCATCACCAAAGGCTATTCCCGGCACCAAAGCCACCCGGGCTTCGGTTAAAAAGTACTCACAAATGTCGGCAGAGCCCTTCATGGTTGTTCCTCCAGCCTTGGAATTGAAATAGTAGCCGAAATTGGGAAATGCATAGAAGGCCCCTCCAGGCATATTACAATCGATGCCCGTAAAACCTCTCAAGCGCTGCAACAAGTATTGCCGCCGCTCGTCAAAGGCCTGGAGCATGGTCTGGATGAAATCTTGCGGTCCGTTCAGGGCAGCAACCGCAGCCTTCTGAGCGATGGAATTGGGATTTGAGGTGCTCTGGCTCTGGATCTTGGTCATCCCTGCTATGATTTCCCGGGCTCCGGCTACATATCCGATGCGCCAGCCCGTCATGGCATAGGTCTTGGATAGCCCATTTACAACAAAGGTCCTGGATTTTAACTCCTCACTCACTTGGGCAATGCTGCAAAAGGGCCTATCGTCAAAGATCAGTTTTTCATAGATTTCATCTGAAACGACCCCAATATCATGTCTTAAGACTACCTCGGCCAAGGCCTGTAACTCTGATTCAGTGTAGACCGAACCGGTCGGGTTGGAAGGGCTGTTGAGAATCAACAGTTTTGTTCGAGGCGTAATGGCCATCTCCAGAGACTCCGGCGACAACTTAAAATCGTCTTCTTCCCTTGTTCCAACAATCACAGGATCAGCACCAGCAAGAACCACAATCGGTGGATAGGATACCCAGTATGGGGCCGGGATTATCACCTCATCGCCTGGATTTAACAAGGCATGAGCCAAGTTGTATAGAACATGTTTTCCTCCGCAGGAAATCATTACCTCGTCACGTTCGTAACTGAGGTTGTTGTCGCGCCGGAATTTTTCTATGATAGCATCTTTAAGCTCGGGGATACCACCCACGGCCGTATATCGTGTAAATCCCTCCTCCATGGCCCGCACGGCCTCATCCCTAATGTGTTTGGGGGTGTCAAAATCAGGCTCTCCAACACCGAAGCTGATCACATCCACACCTGCCTGTCTCATGGACACGGCCTTTGCGTTTATGGCCAAAGTAGGAGAAGGCTTGACCGCCTTGAGTCGTTCGGACAAAAACATTAGTACCTCCTTAAACTCCTCGCTAGAGCCTTTTCTCTTGACCCATAGGCATAAGCGTCGTTATAAATTATGATACACACTTTTCTCGTGAATCGTGTAATCATGAATCAGACAATGGAAAACGGACAACGATTCCCGAATAACGATTTAGCGCAAGGTTGCGCCTAACGGCTTGAAAAAATGCACTTCGTGTCCAAATAACAAAACGTCCAGTACCAAAGATTGAATGAAAAGGCAATTCCTTTGAAAAAGAAAAAGTGGTCCAACGCTTTCATCCTGAAGATAAAAGGTGCCCACATTACTACGGCAGGAAAATGGATATTCTACTATACCCTGATAGGGCTCATTGCCGGTCTGGGCGCTATGGCCTTTCAGTATCTATGCCAGATGGGCTCGCATATCTTCATGGATCAAATGGCAGGCTACCGCCCGCCTGCCCCTGCTGGAGAGCCCCATCTGTTCCAGCCAACGGACAGACCCTTCAGTCGCTGGATACTCTTCTTTCTCCCAGCTATGGGAGGCATTATGAGCGGATGGCTTGTCTATACCTTTGCACCCGAAGCAGAGGGCCACGGCACAGATGCGGCCATCGATGCCTACCACAATAAGGGCGGGTTTATCCGAGGAAGAATACCTTTTATCAAGACCATCGCCTCCGCAATCACCATAACCACAGGCGGCTCAGGAGGCCGCGAGGGGCCCATCGCTCAAATCGGGGCCGGATTTGGGTCCTTCCTTGCAACAAAGTTGAAACTCTCTGATCGGCAGCGTCGCATCATGTTGGCAGCAGGCATAGGAGCAGGCGTGGGAAGCATCTTCCGGGCGCCCCTTGCCGGGGCTCTCTTTGCGGCCGAGGTGCTCTACCGTGAACCGGAATTTGAATCAGAGGTAATCATCCCGGCCGGCATCTCTTCGGTCGTTGCGTACTGTCTCTTCTGCCTAGTCTTTGGATGGGGTTCGCTATTTGAATCACAGGATTTTGTCTTTCAAAACCCCTTAGAACTGGGACCATACATTGTGCTTGCATTCGTTCTGGTTGGAGGGGGAATACTGTATATCAAGTCCTTTTATGGCGTACAACGCATCGCCAGGGCTGTAAAGATCCCAAATCATATCAAGCCGGCCATAGGGGGCCTGTGTACAGGAGCCATCGGTTTTTTTCTCCCGGAAACCCTTTCCTTTGGCTACGGCTTTGCTCAAATGGCCCTGGACAATCAGCTCCCTACGCTTCTTCTTCTCGGCCTGGCCTTGGGTAAGATATTAACCACCTCTTTTTCTATCGGTTCTGGGGGCAGCGGTGGCGTATTTGGCCCTTCTGTTGTCATCGGCGGAGCCTTGGGAGGGGCAGTAGGCAGGACCTTCCATGCCATTGTGCCAGGGATTGTCTCCCAGCCTGGCGCCTTTGTGGTAGTTGGCATGGCGGGATTCTTTGCGGCTGTATCCAATGCCCCTATCTCAACCATTATCTTTGTCAGCGAGATGACGAATTCATATCATCTGCTACTGCCCAGCCTGCTGGTCTGCTCCCTTGCTTTCTTGCTTTCACGGAAATGGACGATTTATGTAAAACAGGTACGAACCAAAATAGACTCTAATGCACACCGCGGAGACTTCTTTGTCGACGTGCTTGGCACCATTCGGGTGAAAGAACTTATGCCCCAAGTGAGAACAGTCAAATTGATCCCTGAAGATATGCCGTTTTCGGCTTTCAGAAAAATGTTTTCCTCAACCGATCAGCATTACTTCCCGGTAGTGAACAAGGAAAACAGGTTGACGGGCATTTTTTCCATCAATGACATTCGAGGCATCATATTCGATCAGGAAATCAGCGATCTTGTGGTCATGAAAGATATCGCGAACCCGGACATCATCGTCACGTCGCCCTCTGAAGACCTGAATGAAGTACTCAAGAAATTTACCATTCGCAACCTTCACAGGCTTCCTGTTGTCAAGGAAGAAGACCATACGATTTTGCTGGGGATGCTAGACCGCAGGGAGGTCATTCAGTATTACAATCAGAAGGTACAAGAAATCAAATTGAGTCACCATAGAGTAGAAATAGAAACAGATCGCGAAGTCAGCCAACTTAAGAACATACCGGTAGGTAGAGCCATGAGGCGAGAAATAGAGACGATCCTGCCAGACATGCCGCTCGGAACGCTCAGGGAATTTGTATATCACAGCAAGTATAACAGCTTTCCAGTGGTTGATGGTCTGGGCCGGATGATCGGTATGGTTTCTATGTCCGACTGCCAGAAGACATACGGTGAAAATGACGAGAAAACAATAACCGCGCAAGACATAGCCACACGTGATGTGGTGACTGTGACTGAAGATGATAGCCTGTTCTTGGCCCTAACCAGAATTACCCAGGGAGATTTCTCGGTTCTCCCCGTGGTGAACAAACAGAATCCACAACAGCTCATGGGAATTATCAGTCGAAGGGATATCATGTCTTCCTATGACGATATTGTTATAAAGAAAATCATCATAGACAAGTCAGCGACCTGAAGTGTACTTCACTTCCCTTAAGAACAGCCCGTGGGCAGGGGCTGTTATCCCGGCCAGTCTGCGATCCTTTGATATCATAACATCCTCAAAGCCTTTCGGCGAAATCTTCCCAAGCCCCACATCAACAAGCGTTCCCACAATGTTTCGTACCATGTGCCGCAGGAACCCGTCTGCCTCTATACTAAAAACCACGTGGCCATCTTCATCCCTTCCGAACAGGTTAACACCTATGACGGTCCGAACGGCATGAGACCGGGAGCTACCGGTCGCCTCAAATGCTGAAAAGTCGTGCTGGCCCTTCAGCCAAAGCATAGCTGTCCTCATTGCGTCGAGATCAAGGGCGGGCCTGATGTGCCACGAATACTGCCTAAAGAGTGCAGCCGGAATAGGCCGATTCAAGATACGGTAGTCGTAGACCTTACTCCGTGCATCATATCGAGCATGGAATCCCTCGCCAACTGCCGTACAATCTTTGATTACAATATCTGGAGAAAGGAGGCTGTTAAGACCTCTTGCAAAAACATCAGACGTCAGTCTTGTCTCCAGGCAAAAGTTCGCCACCTGGCCTGTGGCATGTACCCCGGCATCGGTTCGCCCGGAACCAATCAGCGTGACGGACTGTCCCGTCATCGTCTTCAGCGCATCCTCTATAGTCTCCTGGATCGTACATATATTATTCTGGCGTTGCCAGCCATGATAGGCCGTGCCATCGTATTCGATAACTAGTTTGAAATTCTGCAATAGAATCAAGTGCCTTGTGATTCAGGAATTGCGGATTCAGGAATTCAGGAATTGAAGGAATCCTGTCTCATTCGAATCCCTCAATCCCCAAATTCTTCAATCTCTTATTACAGGGGAAAGGGGATCTGATCCAGGCCTGCTGTTTCGGCAAATCCGAACATGATATTCATGTTCTGGACAGCCTGACCAGAGGCCCCCTTGACCAGGTTGTCGATCGCTGAAATCAGAACAAGGAGTTTGGTACGCTCAGCCACCTGAAATCCTATATCACAGTAATTGGTGCCTCTCACGTACAAGGTGTTCGGAAATCTGCCCCTCGGGCAGATCCGGACAAAAGGCTTGTCCTCATAAAAGGAATCAAGGTAGGAAGCCACATCCCGGGAAGAGACATCCTCCTTCAACCCAACGTAAATCGTTGTCAGCATACCCCTTGTCATGGGCACTAGGTGCGGCGTGAAAGTCATGTGGATAGTACGCCCTGCAAAGAGGCTCAAGACCTCATCCATCTCCGGGTTATGGCGGTGCTCGGCCACCTTGTATGCCTTAAAACCCTCATTGACTTCACAAAAGTGCGTCGCAAGGCTCACTGAACGACCTGCGCCGCTTGTGCCCGACTTTGAGTCCGCAATTATGCTGTCAGGGTCAACGAACGGGGCCTTGATTAACGGCAGCAAGGGAAGAATGACGCTTGTTGGATAACAACCCGGGTTCCCAACCAGAAAGGCGTTTTGGATATCTTCAAAATAGATCTCAGGAAGCCCGTAGGCTGCTGTCTTAAGCAAATCCTTGGCCTGATGGGGCTCATACCAGGCCTCATACAGGTCAGGATCCTTGAACCTGAAATCCGCGCTCAGGTCAATGACCTTTTTCCCTCGATCAATGAGTCCGGGCACAACCCCCATGGAGGCCTTGTGCGGAAGAGCTGTAAATATGACGTCGGCCGCCTCTGATACAGCCTCTTCTGAAAAGGCATGGCAGGTAAGATTCACAATCCCGGCCATGGCAGGATAGATATCGGAAAAGGGTTGTCCGGCATACTGGCGAGAGGTAATCATCGTCAGCTCTGCACGGGGATGGCCTGACAAAATTCTTACCAGCTCCGCACCCGCATAGCCTGTTCCGCCAATAACTGCCGCCCTAATCATGTTTCCTCCCTAATCATGTTCCCTGCAAGAGTAGTGAGCTAGTTTCCATCCATAAATGGCCCTTTTCCGCAATCTCGGCGTCAAACTGCGGGATCGCTTGTGCGACGTACCTCGGTACGCCTCCGCGCAACCCCTTGTTTTCCTTGACCTTGCGGAAAATTGCTCATTTCTGAATTGGAAACTTACGCTTGTGCCCATTTGAGTTTTTTCGATTAGTGGATTGGCACGAGCTAAAGAGCCCATATTGACATAGA